>CAZQGB010000013.1:0-27864 GCA_964592615.1 uncultured Isosphaeraceae bacterium
TATCTTTATCCTCCTCCTACAAGCGTGACTATTTCAACAATGTCACCATCTTGTAGAACATATGTATCTTTCTCTTTGTGGGGTACGAGTTCTTTGTTCACCTCGACCGCACAAAGTTGGTCAGAGAGTTTCATCTGAGAAAGCAACTCGCTAAGGGGCAAAGTTTTTGTCTCCAAATTTTCGCCATTCACAATAATCACGATTTCATTGTACCTCTAGTGATGTAAGAAAATGGGTCGAGTTGAATTTTCCAAAGCAAATCGTGCGGTATCGCCAAGTAACTTACGGCCTAATCTTGTTCTCTTTGCTGCGCCCATGACAAGTAAGTCGGCATCGCAATCCTCCATCGTTCTAAGAATCGCGTTCCGAGGTTTTTCTTCGACACGTTTTTTCGTAGTACTAAATGTATGAGCTTCTAGGTATGAGGTAGCGTCAGCAAGCAAGGTGTCAGAATCACCTTCTTGGCCAAGGAATGAAACCACAGTCGTTGGCATTGGTCTCCAGATATCGAGCATGCAATACGCCTTCATCGCTCTCGCTGCAAGTGGCGAGCCGTCATACGAAACCATCGCTCGTTGAATAGTTCGGTGTTCTTCACCAACTGCGAGCAATGGTCGCAATCCGGCGCCAATCACATCAAGTACAAGATGGCCATGGTCATGGAGAACGCCATATTCAAACAACCCGCGTAATCCAATAATCGTCAAATCGTGATAGCGCCAATCAGCAAGAAGTTTTTCCGCACTGTCACCAGATTCTCGCAGGACTCGATTCGTCACACCAGCTTTGCCACAGGCAGTTTCGAATTGTCCAATTGCTTCTTCGATATGTTCTTCCGCTAAATGCATTCGATGTTCGCCAAGTTCATGTGCCGCAGCAGCGCCACCTATTGGAATGGGACCGACATCGAGTAATTTGTTCGGGTCAATCACAGTTACACCAGAGAGTTCTGCATCGTGTGTCTGAGCAAGTTCAATTGCATGTGCAATGGCAGAGCCAGTGCAGGGTGTTCCGCTTAGGGCAACAAGTATTCGTTTGATCATTGCAATGGCTCCTTAGAGTAAGAAGAAAATTGTGATTAGAATAAAAACAGGAATTAGTACTGGAATACTGTACTTGAACATGTAGCCAAAGAACGAGGGCATCTCAACACCTTCTTGCTCAGCAATTGCTTTAACCATAAAGTTTGGTCCATTTCCAATGTAGGTCATTGCGCCCATAAATACAGAACCCAAGCTGACTGCGATGAGCAATCCAATGGGAACAAATTGATCAACACCATTTAGAGGGTTTACTTGGAGCATCTCGCCTTCAGGAAGAGATTTTGAGAGTTCGAAAAAGACAACGTACGTTGGCGCGTTATCAAGAAAACTAGAAAGTGATCCAGTAGACCAGAAAAATTGCCACGGTTGATTCATCGTTTCAGTAATGGCCTTTCCACTTGCGCCAAGAACCGCTAGTGGAACTTGCATCGCGATAAATATGCCTGAAAATAAAGCGGCGACTTCAAGAATAGCTTCGTATGTGAAATTATTCGCTTTGTGAATAGCTTTGGATGTTGTTTGCAACGAAAGCACGACAAAGAGAAGCATGATGAGTTCACGACAATATGGGAAGGGGATCCAGTCTGTTCCGATTAGCGGTTTTGCACTATCCACAAGAGCAGCGGTTGCAACAATCCCGCCTATCCACAAGAAGTTGATTCCTCCTTGCAAACGCAATGGCTGTAATTGGGCTTCATCTCGTTTGTGGTCTTTTGCAGATTCTTTTCGGTACAGAAAAGAATCCCAGATGAAGTACATAGCAAGTAAAACTCCACAAGCTGCTGCCCACATTGGCCATAGTCCAAGTGTCCACATAAACGGAACACCTCGTAAGTATCCAAGGAATAGTGGGGGATCACCAATAGGCAACAATGTCCCGCCAATGTTACTCACCAAAAAAATAAAGACCACGATGGTGTGCACTTTGTATTTTCGTTGAGAGTTTGTTTTTAGTAATGGCCGAATCAAGAGCATGCTCGCGCCCGTAGTACCAATGAAACTTGCAATGCCTGCACCAATTGCAAGGAACGTTGTATTTACTCTTGGAGAAGCAGCCAAGTCGCCGCTTAGATAAATGCCTCCGCTTATAACATACAAACTAAAAAGTAAAATAATGAAGGGGATGAAATCTTTCATTATTGCGTGGTTGAGCATTGGTCCAATCGACTCACCGCCTGAAGTGAAAATCATGTATCCGATAGTTGCAACTGAGCAAACCATCGCAACAAAAAACCGGTTTAAATTACTCTCCCACCAATGCCTTGTTTTATTTAAGAGTGGAAGTACAGCAATTGCTCCAAGGATTGCTATGAAAGGTAGGATTCCGAAATACCAATAGTGTGGCATGTGTGGATCGTGTCCGCCATGAGAATCATGTTGTCCACTAAGCCAGATTCCAAGCCACGTTGCTATCGTTACTGCTGCAAGGATGCAAAGAATTTGAATCGGTCTGGATTTAGTTGTGTGAGCGTAGTGCATTGTAAAAGTTGGGCAGGATACCTTCTATGGTGTGCAAGGTGTTGTACTTGTGATTGCATCGAGGTTATCAATGAACCATCTTGCAAAAGACGCCTTTGTGCAGACACCCTGAGGAGCTAATGTGCTCCCACCCTTTAGATAGATGGTCGCTTGAATGTGAGAAGAATTCATTGTCTCAAGTGGGTTTGCAACGATGGCATCTACCTGCTTTCGATGTAATTTTTCTAGTGCTGCTTTCTCAAGGTTTTCAGGTTCTTCAAGGGCGAATGCAATGATACTTTGGTCATCTCGCTTATTCTGAGCAAGATAAGCAACAATATCCTTAGTTGGCGAAAGTGGAAGTTGTAGTTCATCGCCTCTCTTCAGTTTTCCATGCACCTTCCCGCCACGAGGGGTGTAATCAGAAACGGCAGCTGCCATGATGAGAATTTCGTGTGAAGGCCAGTATTCATCTAATTTTGCCCAAAGATCACGAGTTGATGAGAACGGAGTGGAATGTAATCTAGGATGCTTTGATGGCGAAATTGATTGGTTACCGTGTAAAAGTGAGCATTCGTACCCCTGAATGGCAGCACAAAGGGCGATAAGTGATCCAAGTTTTCCCGAGGATTGATTCCCGAGGAATCGAACGTCATCTATTGCTTCTTGGGTTGCTCCAGCGGTTACGAGTATTCGAGTTGGAATAAAATCAGTCATTTTAAGAAAAGTATGGGTGATTGGTAGATGGTTTCTCTACCGATGATACTATGTGTAGCGAGTGGTAGCACCACTTCATATCTTATGGCACGAAAACTACGACGAAAAATAGGCGAAATCCTTCTAGAAGAGGGTCTAATCACCAGAGAGCAACTCGACGCTGCAATTGAAGCGGCTTCTGGGACGACAAAAAAAGTTGGTGAGGTCTTGCAAGAACAAGGCATTTGTGATGAAAAAGCAATCGTTTTAGCACTAGCAAACCAATTTGGGATGACGTACATTGCCCTTGATGGGTCTGATGATGGTCCGAAACCTGATTTGGATTTAATTCCAAAGGATGTTATTCAAAAACATTCAATTATTCCACTTGCAAAGAAAAATGACAAGTTGCAATTAGTTATTCATGACCCGATGAATCTTGAACTTCTCGACTTGTTGAGATTCCGTTTGAATTGTGAACTTGAACCGGTATTGTCCACGAAGAGTGCAATTCAGGAATACATTTCCAAGGAAACAGGAACTCAAGGAAGTATTATTTCAGACACATCTCTAGTCACTGATTCAGTTGATGTTTCGGTTGATAGAAGTGTGGATAAATCGGTTGACTCATCTATCGATGTTGATGACGATCAAGCCCCGGTAGTTAAATTAGTTTCACGATTTATTACTGAAGCAGTTCGGAACCGAACGTCAGATATTCATATCGAGCCAATGGAAGATAGGGTAGTGCTTCGCTATCGAATCGATGGTGTTTGTCACGTACGTGATAATCTTCCAAAGCGAATGCAAGCCACGATTCTTGCGAGATTAAAATTGATGGCTGGCGTGAATATTGCTGAAAAGAGAATTCCACAAGATGGTCGTATTAAAATGGAAGTGGATGCAGAGCAAATCGATTTTCGTGTGAGTGCATGTCCGGCGTATCATGGTGAATCAGTGGTATTGCGGATTTTACGGCCAGATTCAGTTCGTATTGGTTTGAAAAACATTGGGTTTGAGCAAGAGAATTTCGACTCCTTTAACAAATTGATTCGCAAGCCCAATGGTATTTTGCTCGTAACTGGTCCCACTGGTTCAGGTAAAACGACAACGTTGTACTCAGCACTTGATATTCTTAATCGACCTGACAGAAAAATTATTACTGCTGAAGATCCAATTGAATACAGCTTTGCTGGGATCAATCAGTGCCAAGTACGCGAGTCAATTGGTCTTACTTTCTCCTCCATTCTTCGAGCGATGTTACGGCAAGCTCCAAATGTTATTCTTGTTGGTGAAATACGTGACCGTGAAGTTGCAGATATTGCGATTCAAGCTGCACTAACAGGTCACTTGGTATTCTCAACGTTGCATACAAACGATGCTCCATCGGCGATTACTCGTTTGATTGACATGGGTGTAAAACCATATCTTGTTGCTAGTTCAATCCAAGCAATCATGGCACAGCGACTCATTCGCTTGTTATGCCCAGATTGTAAGACTCTAGATGATAACCCCGACAAGAAGTTCTTGAGAATTGTTGGAATAACTGATGACGAAGTTGCTACAGGAGGAATCTGCAAGGCAGTTGGCTGTAGCAAGTGTGGAGGGTTGGGATACCGTGGGCGTAAAGCAATTTTTGAAATGATGGTTATGAATAACGAAATTCGGGAACTCGCATTTAATCGTGCACCACTTGGGCAGATACGACAAGCTGGAGTTCGTGCAGGAATGCGCACGCTTGTTGAAGATGGCAAGATTAAAATTTTACGAGGCGATACAACTCCAGAAGAAATTGCACGCTTTGCTCAAGCCGAAGCATTGCTAGAAGGAAATGTTGATATTTAACTAAACGAGTGAATAATTACCTATGTCCACAATACAAATAGATCGATTACTTGACACTGTTGTTCGAACCGGCGCTTCGGATCTTCACCTTACCGTCGGCAGAAAGCCCACACTCCGATTGCATGGTGGTCTTAAAAATTTGGACACAAAGGTTCTCGATGGTGACGATTGTGTTGCCTTGATGAAACAAATTACCCCAGAAAAAGCACAGCAAGAACTTCAAGAAGAAGGCAGTTGCGACTTTGGTTTTGCTTTTGGAACCGAGGCACGTTTTCGGGTCGCAATTTTTCGACAACGAGGTGATGTTACACTCGTACTGCGTCTTATTCCAAATGAATTGTTGACGTTTGAGGAGATTGGCTTACCGTTAATTCTCAAAGAACTTATTCGTCGCCCGCGGGGTTTATTTATTGTGACTGGTCCTACGGGTTCCGGTAAAACAACTTCTTTGGCAACAATGATTGATTATGTCAACACAAATCTTGAACGGCACATCGTAACCGCTGAAGATCCGATTGAATATTATCATTACCACAAAAAATCCATCGTAAACCAGCGCGAAGTCGGAAATGATGTCCCAAGTTTTTCAGAAGCTTTGCGGCGGGTATTGCGTGCAGACCCAGATGTCATTCTCGTAGGTGAAATGCGTGACTTAGAGACTATCGAAGCAGCAATTCAAGCGGCTGAAACTGGTCACTTGGTATTTGCAACGTTGCACACTACAGGTGCATCAGGAACCATTAACCGAATTATTGACGCTTTTCCAACAAATCAACAGGAACAAGTTCGTGTGCAACTTTCTACAGCACTTATTTCTGTCCTTTCTCAAGTGCTTTTACGTCGGATTGATAAAAAGGGAAGAATTGCTGCGTATGAATTCCTTGTTGTAACGCCAGCGGTTGCAAACCTTATCCGGGAAAATAAAACGTTCCGTATCGACTCGGCAATTCAGACTGGCCGTAAATTTGGCATGCAACTTCTTGATGACCACCTTTGGAGGCTGTATGAAGACGGTATTATCAATGCTGAAGAGATGATAGATAAAGGCAGAGATTCCAATGCAATGACCCAAAAAGTTCATGCTATGGGTGGCAGAGTCGGCCGCAGTGAACTTGACGACACCTAATAAAACTCTAGGAAATCAGTACATTTAACTTGATTTATTGCTGCATATAGCGAATAATCTAAGTGGCGAATGGACAAAACTGCGTTCAGTGGGTTGTCATCCTTGTTTTATTTGGAAATGATGTACTTGCAGAGCACACATCTATCTGGAGGAATCCACTGCTATGGCAAAACACGCAACACCTACGAAAAATAAAGAAGTAGATCCTGCAGGATTGAAAGGGCGTCGTTTTTGTAGAGTTCTTACAAAACTAGGCATTGTGACTCGTGAGGAAGGTAAGAAAGCTCAAGCTGTTCAAAAGGCAGCCAAGCAGAAGGGAATACATAAGAAAATTGGCGAAGTTATGGTTGAGATGGGGCTCATCCAGGAAACCGATATTATCAAAGCCATTTCAGGTCAAGTCGGTTTAGCGTGGCGTGATGAATTGAAAGTAGAAGATATTCCCGAAGAAGTGTTTGACCGCTTGCCAGTCGAAACAGTGACGACTTATCAAATTGTTCCAGTTGAATATGATGAATCAACAAAACTTTTGACGATCGCAATAAAATCGCCAGATAATTTCAAAGCTATCGATGATCTTAGAACGCTAATGGGTCTAAAAGTTGCAGCGATTGTGGTACCTCCAGATCAGATCGATGAAATCATAAAACAACGCTATTCTTCTGGCGGACCTTCTATGGCTGATGTTATGTCAGACCTTGGCGATAGTGATATTGCTGGGTTTGCTGGCGAAGGTGATGCAGCTGATTTATCCAAACTAGCATCTGCTGCTTCAGATAACAAAATTGTTCGATTAATAAACCTTGTGCTTCTGCAGGCAATTAAAGACAAAGCATCAGACATCCACTTTGAGCCATTTGAAGATGAATTTAAGATGCGGTACAGAATCGATGGCGTCTTGTATGAAATGAACCCTCCCCCAATGCATCTTTCTATGCCAATTGTTTCGCGTATTAAAATTATGGCGAATCTTGATATTTCAGAGAGGCGTTTGCCTCAAGATGGACGGATTGAACTTACAGTTTCTGGTTCGCCGGTTGATCTACGTGTATCAATTTTACCAACGATGTTTGGTGAATCGGTAGTGTTGCGTGTCCTTGACCGTTCTAACGTGAAGTTGAATATGGACAAAATCGGCTTGCGTGTTTCAGACTATGAAAAAATGCTTGATATTATCAAGCGTCCAAATGGGATCGTAGTGGTAACTGGTCCAACTGGTTCAGGAAAAACAACAACCCTATATTCCGCTTTGACCGAATTAAATACTCCTGAAACAAAAATTCTTACCGCTGAAGACCCAGTGGAATATGACATTGATGGGTTGATTCAATGTCAAATTAATACCGATCAAGATTTGACATTTGCAAAATTGCTTCGTTCGTTTTTGCGACAAGACCCAGATATTATTCTTGTTGGTGAAATACGTGACTTGGAAACAGCTCAAATTGCAGTACAGGCATCTCTTACTGGCCACTTGGTTTTCACAACTGTTCACACGAATGATGCTCCGTCAACTATTTTAAGATTGGTTGACCTTGGTGTTGAATCATTTCTTATTACCGCGACTGTAGAAGCAATTGTTGCACAGCGATTGGTCCGTCGAATCTGCAATTCATGTAAGGAAGAGTATACGCCGTCTTCTGAGGAGTTACTAGAATTGAAACTCCACCCAGAAGATGTTGAGGGAAGAACTTTCTTTAGAGGCAAAGGTTGCTCGGCGTGTAATAACAGCGGTTATCGAGGCCGTCTTGCACTCTTTGAGATAATGGAGTTTGATGACACGCTTCGTGAACTAATCCTTTCACAAGCATCTACGGCAATTCTACGAGTTGAAGCACAAAAACGTGGAATGCGAAGTTTACGAGAGAGTGGTTTGCTTGCAATTTATGATGGCCAAACCACAATTGACGAAGTTGTACGAGAAACAATCCTTGATGAGTAACGAATTCGTGACTCACAAGTCACAATGGAGTGTGATGCATGCCTACTTACGTATATGAAGCTTTAAATGCCGCTGGGAAGCCAGAGAAGGGTCGCATCGATGCAGAAAGCATCGAAGCTGCTACTACCGCAGTTCGCCAGAACGGTTTTTTCCCCACAAAAGTGATTGAGGAAAATCTCAAAGGGAGTTCTTCAAAAGAAACTAAAAAAGAAGCGAAAAAGAAAAAGGACAAAAAGAAAAAGGGCGGTCTAAATATTTCTATCGGTGGCGTTAAAACTAAAACGCTGACCCAATTTACTCGCCAGCTTTCAACACTTCAAGACGCAGGGTTGCCTTTGTTACGCTCTTTGCAAATCCTAGAGCAACAGCAGAAGCCGGGAAAATTAAAAAGTATTGTTGCAGATGTTGTTGAGGATGTTGAAGCAGGCTCAAGTTTGTCCGATGCGATGAGTAAGCATCCCAAAGCTTTTGATCGCTTGTATTGCAAGATGGTCGCTGCTGGTGAAATTGGTGGTGTGCTTGATGTCATCTTGCAAAGACTTGCAAACTTTATGGAAAAAGCTGAACGCCTAAAAGCAAGAATTAAAGGTGCAATGATTTATCCAATCTGCGTCATCGTTGTCGCAGTTGGCATTGTTACTGGCATCATGTATTTTGTGATTCCAAAATTCAAAGATATTTTTGACGACTTTGATGTGCAACTTCCTGGACTAACTCTCTGGCTTATTGATGCAAGTTTGTGGATCGCGGGAACTCCCGAAGGAGGGACACAGGCAATTCCTGGGTATGTTTGGATGTTTGCTGGCCCATTCCTTATCTTTTTCTTTTTCAAAATAATTCGAAAGACAAAAGCTGGACGTGCCACGACTGACATAATTCTGATGAAGATTCCTGTCTTGGGTACTCTTGTAGAAAAAACTTCAGTTGCTCGTTTTACCCGAACTCTTGGCACTCTGATTGCTGCTGGTGTGCCAATTCTAGAAGCAGTTTTAATTACTCGTGATACATCAGGCAACCATGTATATGAGAAAGCGCTGGGCGAAGTCCATGATTCAATCCGAGAAGGCGAATCAGTTGCTGACCCTTTGCGTGAAGCAAAAGTTTGTGACTCAATTGTTGTAAATATGATTGAGGTTGGTGAAGAAACTGGTGACTTGGATGTCATGTTAATGAAGGTTGCAGATAACTATGACGAAGAAGTTGACGTTGCAGTGACTGCATTGCTCAGTTTGCTAGAGCCAATGCTTGTCGTGGTCCTTGGGGGAATTGTTGGGACGATCGTTCTTGCACTCTTCTTGCCACTCGTAAAAATGATTGAGTCGGTATCGGACTCTGGATGATTAGATAATGAGCACAATGTTTTTGACATCTCGAAGAGCGTTTACACTTATTGAGCTTCTTGTAACGATTTCAATAATCGTCATCATTATTAGCGTAATGACCCTAGCGTTAAACTCTGCGAGAACTTCTTCTCAAGTTGCAGAAACAACTTCTCGTTTGTCTGCGATGAAGCAGGCGACCATTCGTTTTAAGGAAGATATTGGATATTTGCCAGCCGTGCTTGGTACGGGCCGCGAGTTGCTCTCATTGCCGGCTTTTCCACCCGCTAGTGCTTACGTATATCGAAGAACAATGCAAAACTGGTATTCCATCACATCACCAACGGATTTTTTGCTTGGATATGGCAATAGAGATCAAGATGGCTACGGTCGTCTTCCTGGCTCTGTTCCCAATGATGCTGACTTCAACGAAGTCCCCCGACTTGGAATTCGTCATCCGAGTTTAGATGGTGTTTGGCGTGCCACTGATTCATATGCGAATAATGGAACTTGGGATTTGGATAGCCGCCTTCCCTCAACGAGAGGAAGGTTATATGGTCCCTATCTTGAAATTGAAAATGATCAAATGGTAGGTCGTTTAGGGTTCGCTTCAGATGGTGTGACTCCATTGACCGACCCAATTACAAATCAGGTCAAGGTTTTTTATCCGAATGACCCGCTATACAACACCGCAAACCCGCTTGTTATTGTTGACACTTGGGGCGTTCCAATTCGGTACTACCGAACGTTGTATCCGGTGCTGCAAGATCAATCAGTGCCTCAAAATACAATTTCTCGCTCATACCCTCCAAGCCCTAATTACGATCGTCCAACTATGAGTGACTTTATTGTCTTGAGGCCATTTACTTTTGAATCAGGAAAAGCAACGGATGGAACAATGTCAGACCAAATGAACGGTGCTAACACTGATGGCGATACATCAACAACTTTTGAATTGCAAACTGGGCAGTTTGCATATTTTTCATCAGGACCAGACCAACAATCAAACGATTATATTCGAGCAGACTTGCTTGATTTAACTGGCAATACCCAGCAAACTGACGAAACGAATGTTGACAACATAGTGGAGGTTGGACCATGAACTTTAACATGAAGCAAACCGCAATTCGCAGGGCGTTTACTTTAATTGAAATGATGATTGTCATTGGAATCATTGGGATTCTTGCAGCGCTGACCCTCGGGATCTCTAGCAGCGTGATGCGAAACAGCGAAATTAACAAAACGGAAGACGTCCTCAAACTGTTGAACATGGCTCTTCAAGAATGGGAACTTGAACGTGGGCGCCCACTTACATTTGTTGGTTCAGGTACTCCAGAGGGATCATACTACGACATTGATGCGAGTAACCCGCCAAATCCAATGGGCTCTTATTCTGAATTCGCAGATCCAGATTTTAGTTCGGTAAATGCCGGAAATATTTCTACAGATACCATGCAAGGTCGAATTGAACATGTCTTTCGAACGCTTATGCAATCAGAATCAGCGACGCTTATCCTTTCTAAAATAACACCTGATCACTTTGATGAAAACAACCGTAAACTTGTCATTGATGCATGGGGAACACCCCTTGGAATAGTCTTCCCAAATCGACCTTTTCAGGGATCTGGTTTAATTGAACAATGGGCTAAAGATCAAAGTGGCGATTTTACTGTCCGTGGACTTGAAGAGGATGGTCTTGGTTCTTGCATAAACTTGCGACCATACTTTGTCTCAGCAGGCCCAGACCGATTGTGGGGATACCGCTATCAATCAGTTACATCTCTTGGTGGTTCTGTTCCGGATACCACGAATTGGGAAGCATCCCTTGATAATGTTTATTCGTATCCACCATTTATTGTGGAGGAATCTCGTTGAGGAATTGTCGCAAACAAATTTGCAACCGCGCCTTTACGTTGATTGAACTCATCGTTGTGATTGTCATCATGGCAATTCTCTCTGGTCTTAGTGCAATTGCATACCAACAGATTACAGAAGACCTGCGAATGTCTGCTGCGAAAAATACCATCACTGCTGCGCTTGATAATGCTCGTGCCATGGCAATCAAAAAAAATAGATACGTTATGACGGTCTTTCGGCCTAGACTTGAAGATGGTGGAAACGAACAAGTTATTGATATAGTCGTTGCCGGGTGGGATGGTGATTCTGCAAATGCAGAGAGTGGGTCAGGAAGTGTCTGGACTTACGATCGTTTTGTTCCTATTCCAGGGCTTGAGGTGCGAACAATTTCAGGTGGAATAAATGTTGCTGGCCCTGGATACGGCACGGGTGATGACACTACATGGTGGGCGAGTAGCCACCTTCCAACAATTGTGACTGGGGAAGTGTTTGGCTCTATGGTCGGCATCTTATACAACCCTGAGGGTCGAGTCGTTGTTCGGAACGCAAAGAGTGGCTCTGATAGAATATGGGTTGACTTTAATCAAGATGGACTCCAGCAAATTAGTGAGAGTGAAACAGTTCAGTGGCCATGGCCTAGCCCCTTGCCTGGAAATTGGGCATACTTCGACCTTGAATCAGCTATAGGAGAACCATTTATTAGCATGACCCATGTGCTCTGTGTCTTTAACGAGACTGATTGTAGACTTCAAAACGACTTGAGTACGTGGGTGACCAATCCGCAGTGGCAAAATGATCTGCGTAACTCAGACATCACAGAATACATTGAAGAAAATGCAGAACGAATCCAATTCAACAAATATAGTGGGGTGCCATTGAAATGATTCGTAAGCAACTTCATCTTGGTTTTTCTCTCATTGAATTGTTGATTGCAATTTTTATTCTCGGAATTGGCATCATTAGCATTGCTGCATTGTTCCCCGCTGGAATGTCACAGCAACAAAAATCGACAGATGATTTAATGGGAACTATTGTTGCGAGAAATGCATTGACCCTCATTCGGTCCAAACTTGAGCAAGAAGATTTTGGATATTCGAAGGAGTTCGATGACCGTTTTTCATCGAGTGTGTGTGGTACTGCATCTTCGAGTAATACATCAGACATTAACGAATGGCCAACAGTCTGCGGGGATTGGATGTGGCGACGGCCTGCTATTTTCCCAGATGACTATGGCACCACCTCACTTCGAGGCGCTATTGATATTTTTGCAACGCCAGAGTCTCCCGACCAACCACTCGTTGAGCCATGGTCAAATGCATCTGTTCCAAATTTTGTCCCACCAGGCATCCCATTTAACAAGGAACGGTATCCAGATATCGACAACAATTTCGATGGTGTTCCAGATGAAATGGACACTCCCGTTATTCGGCTCCTTGCTGGTGAAAGGCAGTACCCCATGTGGTCTGGCGCGATTCCAAATGATCGGCCAAAGGGACAATATTATTGGGATTGCATGTTCCGCAGATATCAAGGAAGAATTCTTGTAGCAATTTTTGTCTACCGCGTTGTCGCGCCGAGTGAAACGTCGGCGTATACCATTGCAACAGGTACAGCCCCAGAGCTTCCGTATCGAGCGAATCTAGTGAACTCTTCTTCGGAAGCTTGGAATGCGAATCTCTTCCCGCCGACACTTGTGGGAACAGAGAATGATGACCCCAAAGTACTCGACAACCAATGGCAGTATCCCGGGCAATGGTTGGTAGATCAAAATGGAAATGTTCACAATGTTATGAAGGGGCGAAGGCGCCCAGGTGACAGTGCAGTGCAACTTGCGAGTAGCCCAGCGATGCTTGAGGCATCAAATTGGTATTCATCTCCTGCCTATGGAAGGGGGAACGTGAATTGGTGGGATGCAGGAGTTGCCCCAAATGGTGGTTTTGTAGATACGGGAGTAGTCACGGATATTTGGTTTGTCCCAGTGAGAGATGCAAATAAGCGGCTGCTAGTCCCAGTCTACGCAACGGTGCAGGATTTATAAGTTATGACAATTTTGAAACATCCAACACGTTTTGCCTTTACGCTCATTGAATTAATGGTTGCCGTTGTGGTTTTACTTGTCGTGATGATTGCAGTTGGAAGAATATTTAGTACCACCAGTGATATGACCGCTTCGGGTCGAGCTACTTCTGAAACTCTTCAACAAGCTATTGCAATTGAACAGCGCTTTAGAGAAGACATTGCAAAAATAACGCATGATGGCTTCTTCGCAATACGATCGGTCGCTGTTGCGAACAATGCTATTGACGATTATGTGCTTCTTGATGATTCAATGGAACCAGATGCAATTTTACGTTTTGACCAACTTGTTTTCTTTACTCTGGGGATTGCGAGTCCAACGCTTATGCAACGCTCCGGTGGCACAGATTTTTCAGGACAGGGTGTTGCAGCGATGATCTATTATGGGCACGGCATTCGTTTGCCTGAATTTGTTGGAGTAACTGAGGGAACCTCAAGTATTGTGACTTCCGATGACTTGCGGTACTTTGATGGTACGACAAATACGCCTTTAATAACGCCGTGGTATCAAGGTGCTGTTGAGGTGCAAACGCATCTATATAGCGACAACAAAGATGATGGCAGATTTGACACTACAGGTGCTCCTTACATTGCAAATGGAACGCAACCATTGCCCGCAGATTGGATGTTATGCAGGCAACTCATCGTCCTTGGGGATGATGATAATAGCGCGGCAAGCAATATCAGTAAGACAGCGTTTCAAAGTAGGGGCATCGGAGCATACACAATTTTTCCTTGGGATCCTCGTATACAAAATAACACCCCTTATTCACAAGTCTTAGATGGGCGCGTAGATTTGGTGGCTTCACAGTTTGAGGATATTCGAGAATGTGTATTGCAAGAAGTCGAAGCGGGTAGTGTAGCCCCTCGTCAATGGCGAAATGAGGGTGCTGCTGAAGTTGATCAACAAGAATTGATAGCGTCTATTCTAAGGTGGCCACGTGTGGAGGCACATCCAGATACAACGCATCGGTATGATCAAATATTAATGAGTTCTGGTCTGGCTCAGGGGTGCGTCTCTTTTCAAATTGAATGGACGTATGATGAGGGTGTTGGGGAGACTGTGGATGCAATGAATAATGTCTTCGAAGGGTATGTCTATGATGACATTGCAGCGCAGCCGTGGTGGGGTGGTTCAGCGTGGTCTAATACTGGAGGGTTCGGGAATACCTCGGAGATTTACTTTGCTCGTTGTTCAGATGACCCACTCTCAATTGATGTTCCATCCTTTGACGCTTCGCTTATCGAACCAATCTTTTCAGATGGCGAGGGTCCCACAATTGCACCGGTTCCAACTCTGAACAACGCATCTGTTGTTCCTTCCATGAGTACTGGTAGAATTGATGAATACTGGGCAATTTTCGGGTACAACGATAAAGAACCATGGCTCGAAAACAACACAGATTTGTTAAATGATGGTTTTCCTGATACTGGGATTGATGTTGGAACGATGCCGGGCGTAGATTCATGGCGGTACACTCCTTGGCCAAGTGCACTTCGCGTCACGTTACGATTGCAAGATCGGGAAAATCGACTTGGGGCTGGGTGGACTTATCAATTTGTTGTTGACATACCGGAGAGAACAGAATGAATCACCGTCTGAATCAAACTTCTTCCACCTTGCGAGCTGGGAACGCACTCATCCTCGTTATTGGCATTCTTGTTCTTTTGGTTCTTGTGGCAACGGCATTTATTACTCGAGTGCAAAGTGGTCGAGTTACAACTTCTGCTCAACGAGATTCTGCTGAGATAAATGACCAAGCAAGAGCAGTTGGGCGTTTTGTCGCAGATGAAATCGCATTGGCACTCTTTTGTCAAGAAGTGACCCCTGCAATCAGCCAAGGAAGCGCAAACGAACCGAGGCGTTCGCCTTCTCCCGAAGCCATTAGGTATGGCAGTGATAATGATGAACTCGGTGATGGACTGAACCCAAAGCCTTTTAACTTTGCACCTTATGAAGTTGTGCCATGGACAAATCCTCCAGATGGCGGCTCAATACCATCCGGTCCTGCAAATCCCCTTGGCGGCCCATCCTTTGGTGATTCTCGCTGGCTTCGAGATACAGAGCCCCAGCGTATGGATTTAACTGCGGATGGAACTCCTGAAACCTTTTCACACTGGCGCCATCTAACCAATTTGTCACGAAGTGGCAATGCTTGGCGGATTGCATTTGATATTAGTGATATTACAAACGGTGGGCTCTTGACTAACCTTGATATTCCTGTTGAACAATGGCCAGCACTTCGACCAGCCCTTGATTTGAGCCTGCCAGATGGAGATGAGGGGCAATACCCAGCGTTATCTTCAGACCCCTCGGGGCAAGATCACTTTACTCTTATGACTGGGTGGCTTAATGGAGGAGCTTCATCTCCGACGAATCAAGGCCGATTTCCTCAGAACTTTTTAGACCTTAGCGATCTTGATGGTGATACTGTGCACAATGGAAGTGGCGAGCGATCAATTGATGGGTTTACTCGTGGCACTATTCGGTGGAATGTCGAGCGTACGTTGACGGATACTGATGGTGATGGATTCACTGACGCCTTCTGGCACCTTAGCCCACACTCGCTTGGATCTGACACGATGCAACTCGTTGCAGTTTCAATTACTGACAACAGCGCCCGTGGAAATATGAACGTCGCAACTAAATTTGAAAGGTCTGATTCATCTAGTGGATATCAAGATGGTGAAGCCACTAAAGGGCACACTCCAGCAGACATCGCTCTTGTTGGCGATGCAGATGTTGGCTTTTTGGATAACCCAGCAAACTCGCCCGGAGTACCAAATAGTGGATCGTGGGTTGATTATGATGGCTTGACAGATTCAACAGTTACATGGGATTCTGGTCAATGGGCGGGCGACTCTAATGCAAGTATTCTTGATGAATTGGGTATAGAAATAAATGGGAATACGCCAAACCCAAATTTGGAAGACATCAGCCCTGCTGGAAATCTTTCAAGTACGAACGACATCTATTCAAGTTATGGCAGGCGATGGTATTGGCAACTTGCTGGGCGTGATCCATTTTCTGCAACAAATGGGTTCCACCCGTATACCACTGCGGACGAATTAGAACTCCGCATTGTTGAGGGGAACAATTACCAATTTGTAGGGTCACGTTTAGAGCGTAGTCTGAATAGTGTAGATTCTTCAAATACACAATTCATCCGGAGTAGTTATCTTCGGCACGAAGCATCTGAGTTACGTGATCAACTAAACAATAAGGAATTGCTTTTTGATAATCGCCGAAAACTCACAGCGTTTAGCGGCGTGAGGAATGATTTGTTGGCGCCATGGTTGCGTTGGGAAGAGCGGTTTTGGCAACGAAACGATTCAACCGGAACGTTGCCGCGTGGGTATGACGCATTTAAACTCGAAAGTTATAACAATGACTTTCAGCCTTGGGGTTCACTTTTTCCACCATCAATTCCACAGGAAGTTGGAGAGGCAATGTCGCTCTTGGATCCAAGTGATCCTGATTATCTTATAAATTTGTTTAAGACAGCAAACTTTGTTGTGAATACTTGGCGTGAGCAATCCCGAACCAAAGTAGATTTGCGTGAATATTACGACCCAACTCCACCTACATCGTCATGGGCTATTTGGTGGGAGTCAAATGCTGATGGAAAATTGACTCTGAGCCAACGAGCGCCACTTCAAATTTTGCTTGCCATGACTGACGCCCAAGAAAAAGGTGTGAGTTCGCTTGATTTTGCTGATTTGCCTGCCCGTGGACCCCTTGGAACGTATACCGAGCCAGATATGGATGCTCAATGGACTACCGATGGTCCTGTAAACAATTATTACCAACAAGCTCGGCTTATGTCTGCTGGACTTGCATCAAACATTATGTCCTATCTTGATGCAGATGATCGATGGCGAGACCATTCGCCATTTGCCACCCATATTTCAGGTGTTACACCAAAAGTAGACACGCCTCTTTCGAGTGTTGTACCCCCGCCAGTCCTTGGCAATAATGGTTGGGAAGAAGCAGAGGAAGGTGATAATGATCTTCCGTATGCAGATGTCCCAGTCCTTGGCCCAAATGATGGCGACATCGTGATGCTCGGGCTTGAAGCGCAACCCTTTATTATGGAAGCGTTCATTGGACATGCACATGGTGCAGAAACAGAAGAGTATGACCCAGGAGCCTGCTGTTTAGATGGTTTTTGTGAAATGACCTCAGAATTGACTTGTGTTGCCCTCAATGGTACTTTTGAAGGTTCAGAGAATTGTCTACTTGCAAATTGTGAGTACGGTGCATGTTGTCTCCCTGATGGTGGGTGCATTGTGATGCGACCAAGTAATTGCAATACCTTACAGGGTGAATATAGGGGCGATGGCACAATCTGTGAGTTGAATAAATGTATTGGGCGTTGTTGTCTATATATGGGAACATGTGAAGAACTTTCCTTACGCAGTTGTACTGAACTTGGCGGAGCATTTGCAGGGTATGAGACTCAATGTGCTGGCGATTGCCAAACCCTTGGAGCATGTTGCGTTGAAAGTGGCAGTTGCGTTGATGTTCTTAGCCAAGAGGCATGCTCGTCACTTGGTGGAACCTATCGAAGTCTTCAGTTTTGCAATGCTGATCCTTGTACCACGCCTTGTTGCTTGGACTACACCCAGTGTGTCGATGTCACAACGACAGCATGTAATGAATTGGGCGGAGTATATTTTGGGCAAGACCAAAATTGCACCGAGTTATCATGTCAAGCAGCAGGTTCATGTTGTGTAGGGAGTGAAAGTTGCACTGAAGTTGCCTCCCTTCAAGAATGCAATACGATTAACGGTGACTTTATTGCAGGTGTGCAATGTGTAGAAGCGCCGTGTAATAGCTCTTGTTGTTTAGGAGAAGGGACATGCATTGAAGTTTCCCTCGGCATTTGTATTAGTCTTGATGGAACATATATTCAGGGTTATGCTTGCGATATAAGCCCTTGTAGAAGTGCATGTTGTTTTTACACGGGTGGGTGCGAAGTCATGTTGCAAGATACTTGCGACTTGTTTGGAGGTGAGTATAAAGTTGGTGAGTATTGCGTTGATTCACCATGTGTTCCAACTGGTGCATGTTGTTTACCAGATGACGGAGGTTGTCTTCAAGATTTGCTCGAGACATCGTGTTTAGCACTTGGTGGTACATATACAGGCGATGGCGTGGGTTGTGGAACTGTTCCTTGTGGGGAAAGCCAACGTGGGGCTTGTTGTTTAGATACCGGGTACTGCCAAGATGTTTTTCTTGAAAGTGCATGTAATGATATTGGCGGGGAGTTTCAAGGCGTGCTGGTTCGCTGCGAGGAATTGCCAGCGCCATGTTCAGACACATCCGCTTGTTGCGTAGGAAACGGCACATGTCTCGAATTAGAAATAGATAACTGTGCAAATATAGGCGGTGATTTTAACCCAGGTCAAACATGTGCTGACAATGTTTGTCTTGGTGCTTGTTGCTTCCCACTTGGTATTTGTCTTGATAATTATGCGGTGGATTGCCTTGAAATGGGAGGAACATTTATCTTTGACCGGTCATGTGACACGGAGCCATGTTTGCCAATTGGAGCGTGTTGTATTAGCAGTCAATTCTGTGATGAACTCACATCAGATATGTGTATTATCACTCTTGGAGGTTCATACGAAGGGGATGAAACAACATGTGTGTCGGATCCATGTGCATTAGGCGTTGAAGGAGCATGTTGTATGGAACCATTTGGCTGTGTGATGGTTATTCAAGCTATGTGCGATGAAGCAAACGGTATTTGGGATAGTAGCGGTAGTTGTCTTTTAGAAACATGCTCAAACGGTTCGTGCTGTTTAGACAATGGCACCACTGCTAATTGCGTTGACACAACGAACAGCTCATCGTGCGATATTCTTGGAGGTATTTACACTGCAGGACAACTCTGCGCAACGGATCCCTGCGTTGGCGCGTGTTGTCTCTGGGCGGGTGGATGCGAAATGATGTCAATGGATTCTTGCGATGAACTTAAGGATCCCGATGGCAATGGTGAGTGGGAAACTAATGATGCCCCTGGATATTTCCAAGGTGTTGGGGAACCTTGTGGTCCTGTTGCTTGTGCGCCAAGTGGGTCGTGTTGTTTAATGAGCGACACTTGCGTTGATATTGTGGGTGTCCGTGACTTCACTGAATACTGTGAGGTTGTTTTAGGTGGCATCTATCGTCCAGGTGAATTCTGTGCAGATTCAGATTGCGGTGGAGCATGTTGCCTTGCCTTCTCGCCATGTTCTTATGTGCCCGAGGAACAGTGTATTGAACTTGGCGGAACATATGCTGGTGATGGTGTTTCTTGCTTTGGACCAGACCAAATTCCAGATACTGGTGATGAGCCGTGTGTGTTTGAAGGTGCTTGTTGTTTTGGTTCAGGAAGTTGTATTGATGTTAGTGAAGAGGCGCATTGCGATAATCTTGGTGGTACTTATAAGAGTGGAGAGGAGTGTATTGATACGCCTTGTATTCAATATTTCATCGTGAATGATAATCCTGATCCGGATGATAGACTTTGGTCTGATTTTCAGGGAACATATGCAGTGGTGCAGTTAGCAAATCCGTTTAATCGACTTATCGATTTACAAGATTATTCTGTAGAATTTTTTGGCAAGGAGTTTAAGTTCGATTCTATTGTTACGCCCGGAGTTCCAGACCCGACATCTTTGCTTCTTCCTCCTGCAACACCTGAGAATCCCGCCACGCTTATTTTGTATGCATTCCCTGAAGATGCAGATATGCCTGATGCCTCAATCTTTGCTGATCCGCTTGATCCAACTATTCCAGATTTAAATCAGGACTGGAAAGATTTTCTTGACATTGAAGAAGATGACCATCCACAGGATGATGTAAATACCGTTGATGATCCAAACACCGTGCCATACGAAGGTGTTGAAAAAACCTTGATAATTAAAGTCCCCTCATTTACATCGAATTTGCTTCCTGGGTGGGAGACAACTCGTGGGTATTACGATGATCTAGACTGGAATAAGGATGATACCGAGTACAACGCTATTGCCTTGTATAAATTTGACGAAGACCAGCGAGTTCTTATTGACCGGATTGATGCACCAGGGAAATCTAGTGGATCAACATTAGCAAGTAGAGTAAGTGAAGATCTCGAAAGACAGTGGAATAAAGTTGGGGATACGGGGTACGTGAATACATTCATTCCCTTTGAGCCAAACACTGAAACTATTCTCGTACACTGGGATCGAGTGACTCGTGCGTGGGGACTTGATGTTCCAGAGGATGGTGTCTGGCCCAATGACACTTATGACGCTACTGAAAGAAACCCGCGCTATGTATTTGCCGCGAATGATTTCATTCGAAATGGTGATGATGTTGATGACCTCGACCCCACGACTTTTCCTGCTGAGCCAGAGTTTAATGGGAAGCGTAGGATTACAAAAAATGTGTATGCAGGGTCTCAAATCTATCTTGAACATAGTTCAGAGTTTCATTGGACCGAATTTGTTGATCCAGACGACTTTGACGGGAGCGGTGAACTGGATGACAATGCAGTTTTTCCTGCTGATGATGATGAATTGACAGATTTTCCAGACCCATGGTTTACAACTTACCTTTGGCACCCAAGCGCGGACGATTCGGATATTTATGATGGTGTAGTTCACGGTGGATACCGACATCGAAAACCAACATTTTTTGATATGAATAAAATTGAAAATCCACCATTCCCTGACAAGGGGTGGTATGGACAAACATTGAATTCAAGCAGTACAACTTCAGTCGTGCCTGCGTATGCAGATACAAATGGTTCAGGCGGGATTGATATTGATAGGGATGAACTCAATATGGGTTTAACATTCCCGCTTCAGATGTTGCAAAAAGATGATGACTTTGATCAGGTGGGCGAGTTACTCAATGTTTGGCTCTTTGGGCATATGCTTGAAGGCGACTACTTCCCACCGTTTCCACCAGATGAGGACTTTGATTACAACCTAGAATTGCCGCTAAGCCATCTTGATCATGGAACTCAAGTCAATGCCGGCACTGTGACAACCTTTAGCGAGTTTATGTATCCAAATTGGCAAATTGAAGATTGGTGGGCGCCGTTGGTTGGCATTATTGACGAGGACGATGAACTGATCCTCGATGAAAGAGTGAACCGACTTCGGTTTCTTCCTCGTGGATCAGGCGGTGAGAATAGCGAGCCGACTCCATTGATGATGGGTGGCCGAAGTGAATATATTGGTCCCGGTCAAGCGGACGCGTTGAATCACCCGTGGCCTCGCCAGGCAATTGCTACGAGAATTCTCGATTCGTTTGTTTGTGATGGTCCTGGTAGGGTGGACTTTACTGGCGATGCTGAAGATGATGATTTGTCACCTATAGCATCATCACAATATGAGTGGCCATCTATACATTCCCTCTTTAACGCAAACGGGTTCTCCGGCAAAGCGACACCAGGCATGATTAACATCAATACCGCTCCAGTTGAAGTTCTTCGTATGTTGCCACATATGTATAAGGTTGTGCATCGTACGTCTGCAGGAACCGGAAACCCGCGTTCATCAATTCCTGAAGCTATGGTGCAATGGCGTGAGGGTGCCAATGGAGGTTGGAGCGTAACAGATGACACGGGAATTCCTGGCGGCACAGATTATTCTGACCGTGCATTGACACTTGAAATGGAACTTGGTACTGGCCCAAAACAAACACGCGGATTCTCCTCTCCAGCAGAAATTGGATTACTGCGTCCTGTTGATCCTTTAGGATCTTATGCTCCTGACGATGCAGTGGGTGAGCCGTGGTCAACGACGAAATATGCAGATGCTTGGCGAATTGACTTTGCTGCTCTTGAACCATTTGATGTAGCTAACGATTTAGGCACGCACATCAGTACTGATGTGAATCGGGCTGATTATTATGGCGAAGATTCTGTTAGGGGTGATGAAGTGAGTGGTGACGCTGAAGAGATAAACATGTTGCAGGCAGGAATATCCAACCTGATTTCGACAAATAGCGACATGTTCACGGTGCATATGAGAATACGAACTTTCAAGCGTAACCCGATTACTGCGTTGTGGGATGCAACTGACCTGAGATATATTATTGATGACAGCAGGTATGTCATGCTTGTAGATCGAAGTAATGTGAATACACCTGCGGATAAGCCAAGGATTGTGTATTTCGAGAAATTGCCAAACTAAGATAATTTGTAAACGATTTAGCCCGTCTCGCCACGCTCATCCGCAAAATGACATGGTGGGGCGGGTTTTTTCATTACAACGGCTCAGAGCCAGATTGGCTCTGAGCCAATCTGGCTCTGAGCCGAATTACGGTGGTAGAATGTGGAGATGAAGGAATCCCCCGTTTCAAAAGAGCAAATACCAAAGCACATAGCAATTATTATGGACGGGAATGGTCGATGGGCAGAATCGAAAGGGATGTCTCGCTCTCAAGGACACGCAGCGGGAGCTACAAGCGTGAAGAAAGTTGTGCAAAGGTGCATCGAACTTGGGGTTTCATACTTGACCCTCTATTCATTTTCCACAGAAAATTGGAGCCGCCCCGAGCATGAAATAGATTCCCTCATGGAATTGCTCTTGTTGCAACTTTCAAGCGAAGTGCCCGAACTTGTTAAACAAGGTGTTCGGTTAGTGCATTATGGTTCTAGAGACAAGTTTTCTGAAGAAATCCTTGCAGCTCTTGATAAAGCGAGTGCCGAAACTGCAGAAGGTAAAATACTCACCATCGGTTTAGCGTTGGATTATTCTGGTCGCAGTGAATTACTGCTCGCAATAAAAAAACTTATTAGCGATGGCGTTGCAGTGACACAAGAAACGCTTGAGCAACGTCTCTTCACCGCAGGTGCTCCCGACCCTGACTTGTTAATTCGAACCGCAGGGGAGAATAGAATTTCTAACTTTTTACTCTGGCAGATTGCCTATTCAGAATTCTATGTCACCAAACAGTGTTGGCCTGATTTTGACGACGAAGATCTTGATGCAGCAATTGTTAATTATGCAAACCGTACGAGAAAATTTGGCGCTGTTAAATAACTGTTTGTGAACGCTTCGGGCCAACGCTTACTATTGATATAGGCAACTCAAGATATTCAGAAATACGGTCCAAATACGCACGGGCGTTCTTGGGCAAATTTTCTGGAGAAGTTACATCATCAATTTCTTCCGCCCAACCATTCATCGTTTCAAAAATAGGTTTTGCTGTTGCTAGTTTTCGAGCATCAGGAATAAAGCGAGTGCTTGTCGTGCCGTCTGGTAATTCGTAAGCGACACATATCTTAATTTCATCGAAGCCGCTAAGTACATCCAACAGCATGCATGCGATTGAAGTTGCTCCACAAATCATTGCTGAATACTTCACGGCGACAAGGTCAAGCCAACCACATCGTCGTGGTCTTCCTGTTGTTGTTCCGTACTCATTTCCACGTTCGCGAATTCGCTCTCCTATTTCGCCAAGCTCTTCGCTAGGGAACGGCCCGCCACCAACTCTTGTGCTGTACGCCTTCATAATCCCAACAACATTTTGGACGCATCGCCCTGGCAAGCCGGTGCCAGCATGAATACCAAGAGCAGAGCAGTTGGAACTTGTAACGTAAGGATATGTACCGTGATCAATGTCAAGTAGGCAAGCATTTGCACCTTCAAAGAGAATCGTTTTGCCTTCTTTTGTCACGTCATGTAATTCGTACACCGTATCAATGATATGCGGTGTAAGTCGCCTGCCATACGCAGAAAATTCATCAGCAAGATCGATTGGATTAAGAGGAGGTGTGTCAACGCCAAGAGCTGTAAGTTCAGCGCAGCGGATGGAGCATGTCACCTTTAATTTGCTCAATAGGGCGTCTGGGTCAAGCAAGTCACCCATTCGGATTGCAGTTGCTCGGTGCACCTTGTCTGCATACGCAGGTCCAATTCCTCTTTTAGTTGTGCCGATTGATTGGTCGCCACTTCCTGCAGCTTGAGAAAGTTTTCTTTCAAGTGCAGCATCATGTTCTTTGTGATATGGCATGACAACGTGCGCACGGTTAGAAACTTTTAAGTTATCCCCGACTTCAATGCCACGGTCCCGCAATGTATCTATTTCTTTAATGAGTTGTATTGGGTCGACAACAACTCCGTTTCCGATGATGCAAAGTTTATCTTCGTACAAAATGCCAGAGGGAATGAGGTGAAGTGCATACTTCTGATCATCTACCACAACGGTATGTCCAGCATTTGCCCCTCCGTTGTATCGCACAATAACATCATGCTTCGCAGTGAGTAAGTCAACAATTTTTCCCTTGCCTTCGTCGCCCCATTGGAGCCCAACGATAGCAGTATTCTGCCCTGTATTCATGGTTGAAGTATAGCGGGGAGAGCGGGGTATTAGTGGCGACGTATTACAGTTTCATCATCGTTCATGATGACGGTAAACTCAACGGGTCCAATCTTAACTCTGTCCTCGTTGTTTAGATTTGCAGAATTGACAGAACTCCCATTATGTAAGGTTTGTGAATCTGGGGCTCTGTTGAGAATTTTGGCGCAACCATCAATAACTGTAATTTCACAATGGAGTGGTGCAACTGCTGGGATTGCTACATGCAAATCACACGTTCGACGTCTACCGATCGTCGTACGGTCATGCTCCAAGTCGAAAGTTCGACTTGTGCCATCCTTATATGTCATCATAAGTTGAATTGCCATTGTAGAATCCTGTTCCCGTTTACCCTATCCTAGCCCAAATCACCCGAGCCCCCGAGCCCCTCCTTCATGCTTACCCAGTTTAACAACTCTGTTCTTCCTCTACAAGGTCATTCTTGTGGTTTTGAGGAGCAATTTACAGCAGAGTCATGGTTAGCAGAGGCAAATTCGGTAAATTCGGTCTATATCCACGTTCCTTTCTGTTTTCATAAATGCCATTATTGCGACTTCTTTAGCACAGCAGGATCTGAACACCTGTATGAGGCATTCGTGCAGAAACTCGCCAAAGAACTAGAGCATGTTGGCCCGCACCTTAATACTGTCGAGACAATTTTTATTGGAGGTGGCACACCTACTATTTTTGAAACAAGACTCTTTGAAGATATGTTGCATTCAGTCGAAACGTATTTGCCACGATCTACTCAGTGTGAGTGGACCGTAGAAGCAAATCCAGAAACCGTCACCGCGCAGAAGGCAGAAGCGATGGTTCGCCATGGTGTAAATCGCGTGAGTATCGGAGCTCAATCTTTCCATCCAACCTTACTCAAGGCTCTCGAGAGATGGCATGACCCATCGAGTGTTGGAAAATCAGTTGATATAGTTCGAAATGCAGGTGTTACTGATATTAGTCTTGATCTTATCTATGCAATTCCATCGCAAACGGAAGAGCAATTGTTTAGAGATCTTCATCAAGCAGTTTCTTTGGCGCCCACGCATCTAAGTTGTTATTCACTAATCTATGAGCCAAACACTCCACTGCGAGTTCGGTTGGATAGAGGGGAAGTAAGTAGAGTTAATCATGAACTTGAAGCGACAATGTTTGAAAGTGTGAAAGAACATCTTCATCAAGAGGGGTATTTGCAGTACGAGATTAGTAACTTCGCAAAGTTAGGCAAAGAATGTAAACACAACATTGCATATTGGACTAATCAGTCATGGTGGCCGTTTGGGCCATCGGCTTCAGGGCATCTCGCAGGAAGGAGATGGAAAAATACGCCACGTATTCCAGAGTATATTTCTGCGGGAAATTTGCCGACAATTGTTGATGTTGAAAAACTTGATCCAGATAAAAGTGCAGGTGAATCCTTCATGGTTGGGCTTCGATTGGTAAAGGGAATGGAACGCGCGTGGGTGGACGAATTGATTTCTCAATCGAACAATAGATGGCGTGAGAACGTAATTAAACGATATGTAGATGAGGGTTTACTTCATTGGAATAATGATTGCCTCACGCTTACTGATACTGGAATGCGATTTGCTGATACGGTGACACTCGCATTGCTCATGGAAGATGAAGAGATGACCGATACCAAAGAGCGAACGAGTACATGAAAACATCAAGTTCATTTGGAAATTTACGGCGGCGAATTGCCCCGATTATTCGACCAGTTTTGGAACGATGCCCTCCAATACGTGCGGTTGCGGTTCGTTTACTCAAAATGAAACAGTCTGGAAAGTTGCAACGATGTGGGATGCAATTTCAACTTCCAAGTGGTGATTTTGGAGTCACGCTCGAAGCAGAATCAACAGGTGAGTACGAACCAGTGACAACATCACTCATTGAAGGGCTGTTGCAAGATGGAATGACATTTGTCGATATCGGCGCACATGTCGGATTGTTCGCGATACCCGCAACAAAGTGGGTTGGCGAAACAGGACGAGTTGTTGCTTTTGAGCCACACCCAGACAATTACAAAATGCTTTTGCAGAACATTGAACGTAATTCTTGTGCCACTTCAATCGAGGCAATTCAATCTGCAGTTTCTGATATTGCAAAAACGGTGCATCTTCATACATCTACATTTAACACTGGGGATCACCAACTTTTTCATCAAGGGAATCGAAATACACTTGAAGTTCCTTGCACAACTCTCGACACATTTTTTGAATCAGGCGAACAAGTTGATGTAATAAAAATGGATGTGCAAGGCGCAGAGGCAGCAGCTTTTCGCGGCATGCAACGAGTATTAGAAGAGAACGCAAACATCAAAATTGTTTGGGAGCTTTCTCCTGCACAACTTGAAGATGCGGGGTCAATCGCGGGTGATTTGCTTGCATGGCTGAAGCGACAAGGGTTTTGCTTTACAATCGTTGATGATGCTACGGGCGATGTGATTCGGTCATCAATGCAAGACGTCCTTGAAGCATGCCCGCAAGATTCTTATGTGAATATTTTATGTGAACGTGATGCTCAATAAACGAGTGGATAGATCTTGGATTTTAGGGTCGGCAATTTTAGTTGCTGTGGTTCTCTTTGGGCTTCGATGGTCTACTGGAATTTTGACACAAGGTCCTGCCTTTGATGAGAAGTACATCACAGTTCCAATGAAAAACATAATGGCAGATGGTTGGTCTGTACAAACTGCAATTGATTTTGAAGAGACGAAAGGCCCAGCATTGATTTGGCCTTACGCTTTCTTTGGAAAGATGTTTGGCGGCACGTTAAACGACTTGCGACTTGTTAGCGTGTGGTGTTCAATTTTTGGCTTGACAATTCTCTCATGGATTGCAGTGCAATGTTCGGTCTATCGGAAGAGTTTGTATCTAGTTGCACTTGGGTGGCTCTTGTTGCCCTACAACATCGTCTTTAGTGAACTGGTTATGGGGGAAATTTCTTTCCTTCTTTTGTCTCTTCTTGCAGTCGCAGCTTTTCTTTGGGGACTTCAGGATCGTGCTCCAAAGTCTCGCCGTTTTCTTGCTCCTGCGTTGTATTGCATCGCAGTAGCATTTGCATTGCATAGCAGAATACATGTTGTTGCACTTGCAGGTGGAATTTGTTTCACTGCATTTGCACTCCAAGGAAAACGAAGTTGGCCATGGTGGGTTGCGAGT
>CAZQGB010000013.1:27964-32164 GCA_964592615.1 uncultured Isosphaeraceae bacterium
GTGGGATTGTGGCACTGTCGAAACAAGGCAAAGTTGATTGGTTCAATTACGTTTTGGACACTAACATTTGGGTGGCTTCTGTATGCATTCACAAGAGGATTTGTTTTCGATCGTTTTCTATTGACATGGGCTTTTATGCTACCGATTGTCTGGGTTCGAGTATTACCAAAATGGTTGATTCTCGCGCAGTACATCATGCTTGCAGCTATCGCCGCATGGTTGACGGCAACTTGGCTTTAACTGAAAAGGGGGGGGAAGGGATTATGCAGTTGGATCGATGATGCCACTTGGAGAAGTTGCTTCAGGTGTCCCTTGGGTAGCGGTTCCTTGTTGCATTTGGGCAGCAACAAGTTCTGCAATTTGGACAAATCGATTTTGCAATTCGGTTACCAATTGTTTGATTTCGGTTGATTCTTCTTCGGAGAGGTTTCCATCAGTTTTATTCTGCAGCATCTCAAGAAGATCGATTACAAACTTAGCACCTTCCAAATCGACCATAACACCTTTACCTGAAGGGTCTTGGTGCATGCCGAGCCCCATGAGGGCTTGTGAAGCAAGAATACCTAAAAGTCCCCGGAAGTTTGGTTCGGGCATCTGTTGCTTGGCTTCAGCTTTTTCAGTTGCTTTTTGTTCAGCGTCTTGTAAGCGTACTTTTTCGGCTTGTGCTTCTGCTTTCCAGTCACTATCAACTTGAATTTCTGGTGATGTATCGGCAGTATTTTGTTCTTCAGGTGTCTGTGTCATTGTGAACTCCAAAAAAGGTGCAAGAGAAATTTCGTAATCGGGCAGTATACGCGAGTTCCTGTCGTACAATGCAAAAATCATGTTGCGATGGACTGCATTTTTTGCTCTTGGGATTGTCACTGGCTGTACGAGTCAGTTGACAGTAATTACTGAAGAAATTGAATACATTCAAACAAGCGATTTTACGAAGAGCCCGACCGAGGTGCTTTCTGAAACTCTAGATACATCTGAGGAAATAAGTGAAATAATTGCACTTGAAGTCGAGGAAGTCCTCATAGAGGATCTTGTAGCAGAAGCATTGGAAGCAGAAAAAGCAGAACTATACGAAGCAATGGTTCCGGACTCGGTTGGAGTTGCACTCACTGTCGAGGCACTCGTTGGGCAAATTAATGGGCGCCCTATCTATGCCAATACTGTGCTTGACCCGATAGCAGATGAGTTAGCAGCCGCATCAGAACAACTGAGTCGCCCGGAATTTTCAGCGAGTATTCGCGAAGCACTCTACTCAGAGACAGAGCAAATGGGAGTCGTTCTTCGCGAAGGTAGGGTGTACGACCTCGTCATGAACGACTTGCTTTTGTCTGAGGCACTCAGTGGAATGACAACGCAGCAATCGTACGGGCTCATTTCAATTATTGGGCAGATGCGAAGTGACTTGGCATCTGCGCAGGGTGGAAGTCAATCACAATTACGGGAAGACCTTTCAACTAAAATGGGCGTTTCTGTAGATGAGTTTCTCGAATTCCAACGGGAAAAAATATTGATTGACGCCTTGTATCGACAGAAGATCATGCCAAAAGTAAATGTGACATGGCGAGATATTCAAAGAGAGTTTGGGCATGTTGTTTTCGATGATGAAGTCGTAATTGAGCCAGACGAATCTAGAACTGCTGCAGTGTTGATGGCATTAAGGACAGGTAAATCACTTCGGGATATTGAAGCTGCCCGTGGCACTGTTACTCTTGGAAGGATTCGGTTGCCGCTTGATGACCCGCGCATAGAAGAGGTTAAAATTGCTTTTGAAGATGGATTTACATTTGAAGAAGTTTCTCAGATAACTGGGACGCCAAATGGAGGAGTTTGGGAGATGTTTGAGATGGGGGAAGGCGGCATTTCAGATATTCAGGCTGGGCCTGTATTGCAGGAACGTCTCGTTGGTTTATCAGAAGGTGATATTCTTGAGCCAATCACTTTTGCAACGAGTATTAATTGGTTTGCAGTGCTTGATGTTCAGCAGCCAATATCGCTCTACAACCGTCAAATCCAAATAGCGGTTCAATCCGCTCTGCAAGAAGTACAATTCCGTCGTGAGGGTGATCGTTATGTTGAATCTCTCTGGGGTGAAGGTAGTCTCAAGAAAGTTAAATCGATGGCTGACAGCATTGCGAATATTGCAATTCAGAGATTTCAGCGGTAGGCATCAAGGTATAAACAGGCAGAAAATTGGTGCTGTTGGCGAACAGATTGCACGTTCATATTTGAAGAAACTTGGGTGGAGGATTTTGGATACTAATGTACGTTTTGGTCAAGATGAATTGGATATTCTTGCTATGTGCCCGCGTGAAGAAACCATTTCAATTGTTGAAGTACGAACGACAGCAAGAAAGGGCACGCGACCAGAAGATACCATTACTCAAAGAAAACGAAAAGCAATGCGACGTGTTGCTAGGCATGTCCAAACAGAAGCCATAAAACACCGATGTTCATTGCGTGTAGATCTGATTGCTGTCCAACTCGCGGATTCCCACGAAAGTCCAAAAATACGGCATTACAAGGGGGTATTGCCTATAAGAAAGAAAAAAAATACAAAATTTAGCAAAAAAAAATGTTATATCGCCCTTTCTTTGTGCGTTTGATTTTGACACACAACTTCAGTTTTTTCTCTAACACATTCAGGAGTACACACAATGAAAACACCTTCTCTCAAAGCGTTGCAAGTGCTTGTTTTAACATCAGTTACAGTGCTATCAGCCCATTCCTTAGCCCAACAAAATTCTGGTAGACGAGGCGGAGGATTTATGTCTTCTATGTCCTCAGGTGGGACAACTCCTGATTACATGCTGCGAGATTTGCAAAAATTTCAAATTGCACTCGAACTTAAAGACTACCAAACCACAATAGTTGAGCAGATGCTCAGGGAATACGATGAATCCTTTAGAGAAGCAGCTGATGCGAGCCGTGCAGGCATGAGTTCTTCATTTGGTTCGATGCGAGGTAGTGAAGACGATCCTGCGAGGCAGAGGTCCCAAGAATTGAGAGATCGTTCCCGTGAGATCCGAGACAAACTGGATTCAGCAAGGAAGCTAGGAGGCGAGCAAGATATGCAGGAATTGCAAAAGCGCCTTAATGCTGAACTTGAATCAATTCGGGATGAAATGCGACAAACTCGTATTGAACAATGGCAATCACCGGAACGCCAAGCTGCTTTTGAAGAAGTAGCATTACTTATGCAAGATCAACTCAGGTTAAAACGGCAAATGCGAGAAGAGTTTGAAGGTGACCTCGTTGCGATTCTTAATGATGAGCAGCAAGTGTTATGGCCTCCTCTTCAACGGCAACTCATTCGAGATAGATTGCTACCAAGGGGTCGCTTAAGCGGTGAAGCAGTTGATGTGATGGGGTTAGTAGATCAACAAGAGTTTGATGACGAGGTGCTTCTTCGGTTGTTACCCGTCTTGCAGGAGTGGGATGTATCAGTAACTACGGCTCTGACAGCACGTGATGATCACATGATTGAGAACCAAGGTGCGTTAATGTCTTCTATGCGAACTATGGATGTGGATTCTGGAATAGAAGTGATGAAAGCCCAAGGTCGATTAGCAGAGGGAGTTCGAGATATCAATGACGATGCAGTGCAAAACATTGTTTTGTTGTTGCCAGATGATAAATCTGCTGACTTTAAAACAATTGCGAATGAACGTGGATATCCTCGAATCTTTAGACCAACTCGAACTGATCGTGCGTTTCAGGCTGCTCTTGAACTAGAAGGCCTAGAGCCAGATATTCTTCAAGCGATTGAAGAATTGTACGCTTCATTGCAAATTGAAATGGTGTACGCAAATGAACAAGTATTAGAGGCGACGCATCGCTGGGAAGCCCAAGAGCAGATCGACCGAATGAACCGCTTTGCTCAGCGAATGTCAGGCGGGTCTTCAGAACGTGCTGAAAGCCCGATTCGCAAAGCAACGGAAGACCGTCAAAAAATTGAAGACAATTACCTTGAACAATTGCGAATGCTGTTAACTGAAGAACAAATTGAAGCACTTGGCGGTTTGAAAAAACGTGAAGAGCGAAACGATCGTGGCAACCGAGATTCTGCCGACAGTGGTAGACGTGGTAGCGACCGCGGTGGATTCGAGGGTGGGCGAGAAGCATTTATGGAAAGATTCGACAAGGATGGTAATGGCGAAATTAGCGAAGAAGAACGTCAAGCGATTCGTGATTATTTTAGGAATG
>CAZQGB010000014.1:0-31208 GCA_964592615.1 uncultured Isosphaeraceae bacterium
GCATGTGTGCATCGATGAATCCCGGTGAAACATACGAACCATCAAGGTCGATGATGGTTGTTGCATCTGTTGCTCCAATAACAATTCTTCCGTTTTTGATACCGATATCGAAACGATCGATGGAGCGAGTCAGTACGTTTACAACATTGCCCCTGCGAAGAATTGTGTCAACTTTTGTCATTCTTCGGAGAGATCTACACTGTCACCTGGTTCCATCACAAGAACATCGATATCTTTTGGTGCAAACCTTTTGACATCAACTTCAATGGGTGGCCATGTGTTGTAGTGCATTGGAATTGCAGTTGGTGCTCCAATCATTTCTGCAGCTACTGCTGCCATTTCTGGACCCATTGTGAATCGGTCACCAATTGGGAACATAGCGACGTCTGGCTTGTATATTTGTCCAAGAAGTTCCATGTCACTGAAAATGGCGGTGTCACCTGCGTGATAAATCATAGCGCCACCAAACTCAATCATAAGCCCGCAGGGCATTCCCATATATCGATTTTTATAACTTGAAGAGTGAATTGCTGGAGTGAATGAAATCCCTCCGAACGGTGCTTCGATGCGACCGCCGGGGTTTCCCGGTTCGCACTTTTCATGTCCTTGTTCGCCAAGGTAATCGCAAATTTCAAAAGCAGCGTACACCGTTGCGTCATTTGTTTTTGCGATTCCTTCACAATCGGCGAAATGATCGAAGTGTCCATGCGTAACTGCAATGTGTGTGCACTTCATATCTTCAGCGGCAGATATTGCTACTGGGTTATCTGTAAAAAAAGGATCAATGAGCAAATTACTCGTCCCATCCTCAAGTTGAAAACACGATTGTCCATGAAATGTTAATTTAATTGCCATCACCGCATCCTATCAGGTGTGGTCACCTCTGAGGTTCCCTCAGAGGTAGACACAGAGGTGACCACAGAGGTGACCACAGAGGTAGACACAGAGGTGACCACAGAGGTAAAAAAGTATGAGAAGGGGTTGCAGGGTGGCTAGAAGGGGTGTATGATTTTCGCACAGGCGACTGAGACTCAATCTCAATAATATAAGGAGCAGTTATGGCAGCACGAAATCTTAAAACAGTACCTCTTCTGACAGTACTACTGACAACTACTTTTGCGATTGCATCTTCGAGATCTACCCCTTGGCTCTATGACACTCGAACCATGACTGCTGGTGAGGTAGAGTACGAACAATGGGTAACATGGAAGACAAACAAGCAGAGTGATTCTAATTACGATGAAATTCGATTTCGTCATGAGATTGAATGGGGAATGACTGATGAATTGCAATTAGCGATTTATTTTGCAGATTGGCGACATAAAGAAACAGCAACACGTTCCAGAACATATTTTCATAATGTAGCGTTTGAGGCAATCTATCAAGTTCAGGCACCAACACCAGATCAACTCGGCATGGCGCTGTACGGAGAAGTTAAATATGGAAATGATTTTGTAGAACTAGAAGGGAAACTTTTGTTTGAATTTGAACTTGATAAAGTAAATCTACTTTATAACCTTTCACTAGAAGCAGAGTGGGAAGGGGACAGTTTGGATGAAGACAAAGGAGTTATAGAAAACGCATTTGCAATTTCATATCAACCGGATCCATCTTTTACGGTTGGAGTTCAAGCAATTTGGGAAATAGAATTCCCACAGTGGCAAAGCCAAGGCGAAGATGTACTATCAATTGGCCCATCAATCGCTTGGCAAAATGATGGTTGGTGGGTAACTATTTCCCCTTTGTTTCAAGTGACACAGGTTGATAGCGAACCAGATTTACAAGTTCGACTTCTCTTTGGAATTGACTTTTAATGCGTTTTGTTTTTCTTATGCTTGTATCAATTTGTTGTTTTGCGAGTTGCATTGACACAACAAAAATTGCCCCAAAAGTGAGCGATTTGCTTGTATACGATGATTTAAACCGCCTTGAATTTGGTCGAGATTTATACATTAAAAAATGTACAAAATGTCATAATGCACTGAGGATTACGAGATTCTCAAAAGAAGAATGGGATGAGATTCTGCCCGATATGTTTGAAAAGTCAAAAATGAATACACTTCAAATTGAAGCAGTTACGGCATATATTAAAACGGTATTAGAATCGTCTTCGTCGTTGACTATAGAGACCAGCAAAGGCCAGTAGTGCGATCACACCAGGCGTAGGGATAAATTGATACGAAAAAGCATACTGACCTAGAACCGAAAAGTCTGCTGTCCACGCGACGTCCCATTGATCATTTTGGAAAGTAAGAAATTGAATGGACTCTCCAGCAAACGCTGTTAGGTCAATGTCGTATAAGTTGAACGTACCAGTTGGAGCTGACTCGACATCTGCCCAAGCGAACGCAGCTGAAGTTTGACCATGATCCCATGTAAGACTTGCATTAACTAACTGTGTCCCATTGCCCATGTCATACCAGTCGGTTTGGCTTCCAACATCGCCTGTTGAAAACCAACCTGTATCCAAACTCGTCGTAGATGAAACTCCGAGGTAATTATCAATGACCGAACCACTTGGATTATTCACTTGGACACCATCAAATAGCCCAATTAAGGATAGCCCCGCGTCGGTGCTTGCTAATATGAACGAAAGTTGCCCCATAGTTTCGATGCCATCGTTGTTCAACGTTGCTGCAAGAATATCAAGCTCACTCATTGCAAATTGGTGATCATTACTTCCAAGAAGACCAGTAAAATCACCAGCATTCATCTCATACATGCCACTAGCATCGCTTATTGCGACGTACTCGGCTGACACTGCAGACACCACACCGAAGATGGCTATCTGGATTGCTATGAAATGGGTGTAAATGGGCATGTATCTTCTTAGAATCGGCCTTATTCGGGCCTAGTTTAACCCCTTATTCGATTAGTTGACACGAGAAGTTCGATGAAATCCCCTCATTAACCTCTTATTTTACCCAAGTTTACAACCCTAGGTAAAAACTCATAGAATTGGTGCGAATAAGCTTACCCCGTTTTGCCAAAGTCGTTTTCTCAGAGACCATTTGGAGGGCTCTTGAACTGAAACGGTCGTTGATTGCTCTATGTAGGTTGTTTGCAAAAAGCGGAGTTCACTTGCGAAATCAGTGTCGTAAACGAGCATGCTTACCTCAAAATTTAAATCTAGACTTCGTCGATCGAGATTTGCAGAGCCAATGAGGGCGAACTCCCGATCAATGGTCATTGTTTTGGCGTGGAGCAATCCTCCTTCAAATTCATGAATATGAACTCCAGCATTCAAAAGAGTTGCATAGCGACTCCGACTTGCCGCAGCAACGAGGGAAGAGTCATTCCTCGCAGGGAGCACAAGGTGGGTTTCGACTCCCCTTTTTGCAGAAATAAGTAGAGCAGATTCTGTTGAATCATCTGGTGAAAAATAGGGGGTGGTAATAACCAGTTCATGATGAGCACTGAAGAATGCTGTTTGTAATAGTTGGCTAAGAGAGTGATTGTTGCTATTTGGTCCGGTTGCCATAAGTTGTGTAGAAAAACCAGAATCGTCAATGTGAAGTGGTTCTTCTAACAACACAGAGAGATCCTCGTCCCCATCCATAAACCAATCTTGGACAAAGATGGCTTGTAATTCTCGAACGACAGGTCCAGTTACTCGAACAGAAGCATCAACCCAAGGTGCATATTTTGGTTTTGGAGCAAAAGAAGGTTCAGCAATATTGTTAGAGCCCATGTACCCAATAGAATTGTCAATTACCGCAATTTTGCGATGGTTACGTAAATCGATGCGCTCAAAAAAAGCTCTAATAAAACTAGCCGGTAGAGCTTCCACAACATGGACTCCATTCTTCTTCATTTTTGTACATAAATCTGAACGAAGAAACTCTCTAGATCCTATCGAATCTAATAGAAGACGGCAGCTAACCCCTCTTGATGTTGCATCGATAAGTGCTTGGGCAATTTTACTTCCAGCATTATCATTGAGCATGATGTACGACAAAATATGGCAATTCTTACTTGCTTGTTGAATGTCTGAAACAAGAGAGTCAATCATTTTGTTTGAATCACCTAGGAGCGTTGCATTATTTCCATTTGTGACAGGAGTTCCACCGATGGTCTCTGCGATGTATGCGATGGAAGTTTGATTTGTTTCTAACTCTACTTCATGTAGGCGTGTATCTTTTGCATGGCAGTACACACTCTGCGGAATGCGATGTTGAATAATTTTATTTCGCTTTCTACGGCGGCTTCCCAATCTTCGTGTACCTACCAAAAGATAGATTGCCGTTCCAACAAACGGAAGGGAGATGATGAGTAACACCCAAGAAATTTTTGCTGAATCTGATTTTTTCCTTCCAAGTAGAAGGATTGCAATCATCACAATTTTCAAGATCAATTCCGAGAAAAAAAGTGCCGCTGGAACGGAGAAGTTGAACATGGCACCAAGATACGCGAAATTACTTCCGGACGTGCTGTTTAATGGCGATAGACCGTGGAAGTATTGGTTAAATCTAATTCCCCAGAAATACCCTGGTCAATTTGACCATATTGTTTGTAAATGTGGTTTAACCGGTAAATTTTTTGATCTGCAAGTGCTTCTAACCTATGCTCTTCACCCGGAGCAGAGCCCCAGATAAATGCACTTTGTTTATCAGTTTCAAGAATCATAGAGCCGCTTGAAGTAAAACGGGAAAGGTTGATGCATGTGATTTGAGTTGACCAAGGTTTTCTATAAATCAATTTGAGAAGACTAATTGCAGAAACAATATCTTCACCACTCCACTGTAAACCAGAGCGCTGTGGTCGATGAAATTGTGGTTGCACAAGAGTAATGAAGTGGTAGTTTGGTTTTACAATTGCTCCTAAGCGCGTTGGTAATCGTCGCCCTTGATCATCAATGAAGACAATACCATCCTTGTCTTGCACCTGAGCAAACGGAATGAGGAACAAGGCATCTATGATTGCTTCTTTATCATTAACCCAACGTACTTGGGTTATTTCTTGAAACCACCCGGTTGTTGATAGTGCATCTGCAGTTTCGATAAGTCCCTCCCGACCAACGGTTGTCTTAGCCAGATGGATTCTTGCGAGATCTTGAAGTTCAAGTAACAGCGAATCATCAATCCAAATTGGTGGATTGTTGAGGGTAACTTTTAAATCCGCCGCTGATACTTGAGTTGCTCTAAGTTTTGGTACGCTCATGGCGCTCAAAATAATGAGTCCGGAGATTGCCAGCACCCATGAAATTACGATTGGTGATTTGAATATGTGCCCAAGGGCTCCAAAAACCACAAATATGTTGTATGAAAACTTCTTTTTATTTTTTCGAGCCATAGCGTAGTACACCATCGACTATGCACCCATTAGCACTTGACTCGCCTAGAAGAAGCGAACTCGACCAGAGAAGAGCAAAGTTCAGGCATTTCTACTCCTATATTCCTAGCAGCCATTGGAATGAGTGAGTGGTTCGTAAAACCCGGCATAGTATTAATCTCAAGCAACCAAGCGCCAGACTCATTCAAGATAAAGTCGACCCTAGCAATGTCTCTAATCCCCATGTGGTTATACAGGGTTGTAGCAGATTTATCACATGTGTTCTTGGGTAATTCAGGAGCGACAATGAACCGAGTGTCTTCGCGTTCGTATTTCGCTTCATAATCGTATGTTTTGATGTCTTTTGGAGGAATTATCTCAATGATCGGAAGGAGCTTCTTGCCAATAATTCCAACAGTTAATTCTCTCCCTTCGACATATTTTTCAGCAAGAACGTGTGTGCGATTTTGAAGTAATCTTTCCAGTGCAACTTCAAATTCTTTTTTTGTAAAACAAAGAGCAACATCGTAACTCGACCCATCATTTATTGGTTTTAGAACAAGTGGAGGTTCAATTGTGCAAGGTACTTCTTCTGAAATCACACACCACTCAGGAGTTTTTATGTCCAATTCGACAGCTATCTGTTTGGTAGCTATTTTATCCATCGCGATGGAAGAACTTTGACTATTTGCTCCAACAAAAATTTTGCCAGCATCTTCAAGTAATTTTTGTAATGGACCGCCTTCGCCAAATGGTCCATGCAGTACTGGGAAGATGACGTCTGCTTGAATGTTTTCTATATCTTTTGCAGAAGGGGTATCTAGAACGACTTTTCTTACCTCATATTTTTGAGATTGCTCTAATGCATTTGCGACAGCGGTGCCAGATTGAATAGAAATCTCGCGTTCCGCGTCTGGTCCACCCATAAGCACTGTGACAAGCTTTTTGTTCATCTTTGAATCTCTGGGTCTCGTGACCACACGACGACTTCATTTTGTAAATTGATACCTGTTGAGTCAAACACACGAATGCGGACATCTTTCATGACCGAAAGAACATCTCGGGCAGTACCTTTTGCAGTTGTGATGATAAAGTTTGCATGATGTTGACTAACAGAAGCGCCACCAATGGTTAGTCCTTTTAGGCCAGCTTTGTCAATCAATTCGCCTGCAGAAATTCTTTCGCCTTTGTTATTTAAGGGATTTTTAAATGCACATCCAGCTGAAGTATCAGCAAGTGGTTGCCTTGATTTTTTCCATGCAAAAATATCTTTGACACTTTTCCGAATTTGAATTGGATTACCCGGAGTTAAATCAAAAGTTGCAGATACAATAATTGGATCTGGGATTTTACTCTCTCTATATGCAAAACCTAAATCACCTGATCGATATGTTGAGAGCTCGCCTGATTTAGTCAGGCAAGTTACGGTAGAAAGAGTGTCAGAAATTGATCCAAAATTTCCTCCAGCATTCATTAGAATTGCTCCACCAATAGATGCTGGAATGCCAGCTAAAACCTGTAATCCATCAAGCCCACATCGAGCAGTTTCCATAATTGCTTTACTCAAATCATAGCCGCTCATAATATGTAAGGCGTCGATTGGTCCTTCTCTATTAAAACGAGATGTTCTAAAACAATTATGATTCAGTTTCACAACAACTCCATCAACTCCTAAATCATCAACTAACAGATTTGCTCCTTTTCCAAGCACACGGAAGGGAATGTTAGAGTTGTAACATCTTCGGAGTAATAACGAAAGTGCATCGGTAGATCGAGGTGAGACGAGCACATCTGCTTTGCCGCCAACTGAGTAGTATGTCATCGACCCTATGGGTGCATCAAATTCTAAATCAGCATCAATGTCGCCAAAAAAATCAGATTGATATCGAACACTCATTTGTCGAAGTGTATTTTAGTATTGCCCACAAGGGCATGTGCAATTGTTGTCACTGGGCCAGCTCCCATGATGACAATGAGGTCCCCATCTCTTGCAGTTGTTTGAAGGTGTTTTACGATGTTGTCAAAATCGTCGATATGTTTTGCAGAAGAGCCTTGGTCGATAAGTTTGTCGACGAGGTCTTGAGCCGAGACACGTTGTTGTTCTGCTTCGGAGTCCCTGACAAAATAGATATGCGGGACAATAATTTCATCCGCAGAAGAAAAACTTTGTGCGAATTGCTCTAGTAAGAACCGTGTTCTGCTGTGTTGGTGAGGTTGAAAAACACAAAACAATCGTTTTGGTAACTCAGCAGAACGAAGAGCACGTAGAGTCATCTCGATTTCAGTTGGGTGATGCCCGTAATCATCGTATACAATCGCTGTGCCGCCATCCTTACAACTGAGGTGACCAAGTTTTTGAAGGCGTCGATCAACACCTTCAAATTCTTCAAGTGGCGCAGTAATAGATTCCCAATCAACCCCCAGATTTGCCGCAAGGATTGCTGCAGCTGCTGCATTAAGCGCATTGTGTGACCCGGGCATGCAGTTTGTCCACTGGATAGTCCACATACCATCTCGTAGTATTCCAACCCTACGAACACTAGGATCAAACACTACTTGGTAATCAGCTTCAGGGTGAAAACCAAATGTTTCAACTTTGCATCGTAATCCAGGGGTGACTATATTTCGATGTGCTCCATCATGTGCAATCAATAGAAAACCCTGATCTTCTGAAGGTGGGATACGCATTGCAAATTTTCTAAATGATTCGATGATTGCATCTAGTGAAGAGTAATAATCAAGATGGTCTTCTTCGATGTTATTGATAAGACCAATCGTTGGAACATGATCGTGGAAAGAGCGATTAAATTCACATGATTCACTTACGAGAACACCGCAATTTCCCTCTAATGGCCCTTGCGGAATTTTTGCAGAACCAACTCTGCTTGACCCACCAATTTGGGAGCAGTTTGCGCCAACAATGAAACTTGGGTCAAATCCGGCTTTAAGAAGAATTGCACTGAGCATGGAGACCGTTGTAGATTTTCCATGTGTTCCTGAGATGCAAACGCCAGTGTGTTGAGATTGTACAAACCCAAGCATTTGTGCGTACGTCAGTATAGGTATGCCAAGTTCATCTCCCCTGAGTATTTCTGGATGATCAGGGGGTACTGCAGCTGAATGGACAATAATATCAATCTCTTGAGTAATAGTACTTCCATCTTGGAGAATCGAGGTTGGAATTCCGTCATGAATTAACGCTTCAGTAACCTGTGAATTTACAGCATCTGTTCCCACAACCTCACTCCCAAGATTGCACAGAAGGCGAGCTAGCCCATTCATGCCACACCCCCCAATTCCAACAAGGTGAAAGTGCTTCTGACTCAATGTTTCGGTTGTGAGTAGAGGAGTAGGTTGAGGAGCCATTCGTAGATTCTATCGCCGTGATTGAATAAAGGTCTTGAACTTGGGAGTTTCAATGTACAATTCACAACAACATGACCGACTTACATGCCCAAATCTTAATCGTTGACGATGAACCAGATCACGCCGAGGTAATGGCAGAATCGCTACGTCGCCAGGGACATGTCTGCACAATCGTGGATGGGTTTGAGAGTGCCCGTGATGAGTTAACTATGGGTAGTTTTGATGTAGTCGTGACAGATATGGTGATGGAAGAAGAGCGTTCTGGTCTTGAGGTACTTGAGTTTACAAAAGCACATCAAGATGACGCCGCAACAATTGTTGTGACTGCTCATGGTGATATTCCAACAGCGAAGTCCGCACTCCAAGGCGGAGCATATGATTTTATTGAAAAGCCACTTGATCTTGATGTCTTTAGAAATTTAGTAAATCGCGCTGCAGAAACAGTCATGCTTCGGCAACAAAACGAAAGTTTGCAGGGCCAGGTAGATTCAGCATTTGGTTTTGAGGGAATTATTGGTGATTCGCCTGGTATTCGTAAAGTCATCGAACTTATTCGCCAAGTTGCTCCGAGCAACTTACCTGTTCTGATTACTGGTGAATCTGGTACTGGTAAAGAGCTCGTAGCGGCTGCGGTTCATAAACAATCAAAAAGATCAAAGAAAAAATATGTTGCGTTCAATTGTGCTGGCCAAAGCGAGTCTTTGCTTGAAGATCAACTTTTTGGTCATGTTCGCGGAGCATTTACTGGGGCTGATCGTGATAGGGAAGGTGTCTTTGAATATGCAAATGGTGGAACCCTATTTCTAGATGAAATAGGTGATATGCCACTTACTATGCAAGCGAAACTACTGCGAGTTCTTGAAACTGGGGATGTAGTTCGATTGGGTCAAAATAGTGATAGATCAACTGATGTTCGATTTGTTTCTGCGACAAACCAGGATCTTAAAGCTCGTTGTGAGAGTGGTGAATTTCGCGAAGATTTATATTTTAGAATTAATGGGGCAGAACTAAACATCCCTCCCCTTCGACAACGGCGAGAAGATATCCCTTTACTCGTTAACCATGCTCTTGGTAGGTATGCAGCAGATATGGATTGCGCTAGACCAACAATGTCTGAACCAGCGATGCTCCGCTTAGTAGCATACGATTGGCCAGGTAATGTTCGCGAATTACTCAATGTTGTACAGCGAATGGCTGTGATGATGACTGGTAACACGATTGAAATTTCGCAAGTTCCAGATGAAATTCGAAGTTCAGATACTGATGATTCCTATGAAGTCGGAAGTCTCGCTGGCATCGGGCTCGATAAACTTGAGAAAGAAGCTATTCGGCAGACCCTTGCGATGACCGGTGGAAATAGGGAGCAGACCTCGAACCTTTTAGGAATTGGGGAACGCACTTTGTATCGAAAATTGAAGGAATACGGAATTAAGTAGTAACTCAGTTTTTTGCGTCAACACAAAACAGAAGAGAAGAGTCGCCGCAGAGACGCAGAGTCGCGGAGGAATACATTTTTGGTTTAGGAATTATCAACCCCAACTCTTATCTCTGCGCCTCAGCGCCTCCGCGGCAAAAAAAGTATTGGAAGAGTCGCCGCAGAGCCACAGAGGAATACATTTTGGTATAGGAACCAAGAACCCAAATCTCATCTCTGTGTCTCCGTGTCTCCGTGGCGAAAAAGAAAACGACCCGCGGGATAGTTTTTTAGGAATTAGAAACGCCACAAAGCGATAAACGACCCGCGGGATAGTTTTTTTAAGGGCGACTCGTAACTACCGGATTGATCCGGTTGTAGGACTAACTTGTATCAATGATGTTGATTCGCCACTGAGAAGTGTGATTTCTGCAGTCTGAGAAAAGTCTACTAGCCCACCATTTTGATTGAATGAAATCATATTCTCAGCCATGTTGCTTTGAATGACTATATCAGGGGAAGACATTGCTGCGCCTTGTCCAAAAAGTGTGATGAGCGGCTCACTAGTAATACTGTCCTCAAGTGGAATTGAAGGGGATGAAGTTGTTGCAATATGCCACCCTTTGCCACCATCGTCAACAACGAGTGAAATTGAATCGTCTGGAGTTGAGATTGCTAAGATTTGCGCGTATTCTAGGTCACTCACGAGTAATCGCCTTGCAACATCAAGTTGTAAAGCATCGTTGCTGCCGAACATTGGTGCAGCAAGCGCTCCTAATGTTGCAAGGATTGCAAGTGAGAGCATTAATTCAATAAGAGTAAAACCAAAATGTATGTTTCTTTGGATCATTTATCAAATACCTGTGCAAAAGCGGAATGATTTTCGTGATCCATCTGACGTACTAATCTTTCCCAACGACGGGCATCAACCCCATACACAAGGAGCATGTAGATGACCTCATGAGGGCGATCAGTTGGTGTTGATTTCCAATCATAGAATCTGTGGTTGACCCCATTGCCTTGAGTATCATATTCAGAGAGTGAGCGTTCGATTGAATCAATCAAATCTGGATTTAAATGGGTTAACTGTCGGAGCTCACTGAGCAACGACCCATCTTCGCTATACATTGGGCTATCTGTGTCGGCAAACCCTCCATTGTCAAGCAGTGGGTCGTAGAGAACTCTTGCTGCACCTCGAAGTAAAACATTATTGCCCGCAATTCGACCGCAGACCGTTGAAACTCCACCGAGTTCTATTTCACATGAAGGGGCATAAAGTTCTGCCTTAATTGTTGAATGCCCTGATATCTCCCAATCACTATCTTCATGTCCATACATTTGAACGCGGCTTGGATCCATCCATGACCTAGATGATTGATTTGTATTTCCAATATAGCTTGTTTTAATTTCAACATCCCCGCCAATGTGAAGAGTGAGAGTAGCATTATCTAAAAGTGTGATGCTACTATTATTCATCGTAAAATCTTCTTCCACAATGAGAATTACATCTCCACTGATTTCAATCGGATCCCTCGATGTTAGTGATAGTTCTTCGACTTCGTATGTACCTTCTTGGATAGCGCGATTATTTGATCTCCTTCCTCGAAAATTTCTAAGTCCTGATGTAAACAAATCAGACCATCTATCGAGAGAAGAGGAATCGGAATCTTCGTCATTGAAGTCCAATGATTCAAACTCAGTTGGAGGAGAGGGGGGTGCGAGAAAAGGAAGAGAGTCAGTGAATTGCGAAGTCATCAATGAAGTTGCCGAAATCATTGAAGATGCAGCCTGGGGTGTGTAAAGTTCGAACTCCTGCTGCTGTGCGTTTGATCCCATCTTAATTGACATTGGGTTCGTAGCGAGTGTTCCAATTCGTAGTTGTTGCTCTACCGAATTAGGAGAAGCCGCCCAATTTTGTACAGATGAAATACCAAGCATCGATATTTCTTCTTGAGCAAAGATTGCAAATTCACTGTAATCAACATCAAATTCATCTTCATTTGGAAAGATAGTCGCAGTCGCTTCAGTGATTTGTGTTTGCCCTTCGACAGTTGAAGATATTGATATTAAAACTTCAAAGGTTGATTCTGAAGGTGGCAATTCTGTTTCACCATCAAGAACGGTGATGGTGATAGTTCCATCACCAAGTTGGTGGTCTTGAAGAATCACACCATCGATATGGCTAGTTCTCCAATTCGCATCTGTTTCAAGAATGGATACCGCCAAGTCAAGACCAGACTCGGCAACAATACGCGCTTTCGATGAAGAAGCAATATTTGCACTTATTGCAATGGAATTATCACGTGAACCAAAATATGCAACAGCCATTGCACCAGTCACAAGAACAGCAACCATGACAAGCATCATGGCTACACCACGTCTATGTGGTGTTGTTGTAATGTGATGTTGAGTAAATGGGTTCACTGTTGCTCCAATGGAGGTTGGTGGAGTCGTATGGTTTCATCAATAATGGAATCATTTGTAGTTCCATATGTTGACTCCAAGGAAAAACGAATACAAATGTGTGTGGCTTCAAATGGGTTACTGGTATCAATCCAAAAGTTACAAGAATTTATGGAATCTACCAGTGCGATGGAATCAATCCATCCGTTTGACTCGAATGAATCAAAAAGTATTCCATAGTCTGTGAGAGAGTCACATTCAATATCTGATGCATCAATCATGGACTGTGACCATTCTTCTGGAAAGTTCACAAACTTGACTTTGAGTTCCTTTGTTACATCATCAAACTGAATCCATCTAATTTCACTTGCATGTACGGTTTTGCTATCTCTACTATCTTCAAGCCAAAGTGTGATACTTATATTGTCCTTATCGAGAATACATCTTGAAGGTGCAATGTATGCACCCAAACGAATTTGTGTTGTTGCGATACGTATCGCAGACTGCCTTCCATCATCTTTTGAAGTAAGACTATTTGCAGCGGCTGCCATCATTGATGCAATTGCAACACCAATAACTGCAGTGATGCCAATTGCGAGTGCCATTTCAAGTAATGATAATCCTCGTCGCTTCATGATTGTGGCTCTGGGATAAAACGTTCTACTGAAATTAATGATTGCTCATCTTTGGTGAAGACAGTTACGGTAACTGTTCGCCCCATGATGTACACTCGGAGTGATTCGATAAACATATCAGTTTCAGCGATGGAAACCATTCGCCCAACAGCATCCCAATCCCCACCAATTAGAATCCCTGTTGGATCTGTAATTGTGCCGACTTCTTCTCTAAAATCATGCCATGAATCAATTGTTTCCCATGATTCTCTAGAAATTTGAGAGAGGAGAGACTCTGCTGCCACACTTGCGATAATTGTTTTTCTTGCTTCAAGAGATTGCGATTGCCCAGCGACAATTGCAGAACTTATAGTCGCGAATGAGAATGTTAATATTCCGACAGCAATCATGACTTCAAGAAGCGCTATCCCACGGCGGGTATTTCGGTGTTGTACTTTACGTAAAGGCATCGTATTACCCAAATCGAATGACCAATTGCTCCACTCTTATCTCGTTATCTGTAAAAGCGAAAATGGCGAGTCTAAGTTCATACAGTTAGTAAGGGTGACCCATCTTGCCAACCTTATTGGTCCGATAACATTGCCTTGAAAAGTAGCCGTATTTTCTGAATTAGAGGGGTTTTGATGCTCTGTTGATGAAATATCCTATTTCGTAAGCTAAAGCAATTGCAATGTTTGGCAGTGAGACCATAATGCCCCCTTATGCCGTGGCGCTTTTACCGGTACATGCTTTTCGACGTGCTGCGGCAATTCGCCATCGCAGCAGTCATCCTTGTTATTGTCATCGCCTTTGGCGCGGCAATCAAACCATTATCAAGTGACAGTTTGTTAACGGGCTGGGATACGATGAAATATTTGTTTCTCGCAATTATTCCAATGCTTCAATTCGCAATTCCTTTTGCAGGAGCGTTTGCAGTAACGATCAGTTTGCATCGGATGGCTCAAGACAACGAATTTATTGCGATGGCTGTAAGCGGTCAATCGTATATTCGTTTACTTGCACCAATGATACTGTTTGGTGTTGTGCTAACGCTAAGCGTCGCAGTATTGGCCCAGTCAATTATTCCAACATTTATTGGAAAAATGGCACAAACAATGACAGCAGATTTGCCAAAGTTACTCGCAAATTCAATCAAACAACACAACCCATTTGTTCAGGGAGATTTAGTTATTTGGGCAGAAGATATCTATTTAGATGAAAACAATGTTGATGGACGAATGGCGCTAGATCATGTTGCCGTTGCACGAGTTCAGCCAGATGGAAAAGCAAAGATGTATCTAACAGCAGCTATTGCGGTAGTTGATGTTCATCGAAAGGATAATCAGACTTCACTTTTTGTAGAAACTCGTGACACTACACAATGGACAAGGGGAGAGGGTGGCTCTGGAGTTCTTCGAGGTGCACGAGAGGGACACCTTACTAAAGCAATTGATCTACCAACGTTGACGAAGCAAAGACTTTCAGCGTTGACGAGAACAGAATTGCTTCACCTTCTGGATCACCCTGCGGAATATCACTATGTCCAAAAAGCTATGGATCGTTTGAAGTTAGCGATTGTCCGAAATGAATTTCTTGCTGAATTAAAAAGTACATTAAAAGCAGACGGCTCGTTAACTTGTGTTTCCACAGCGGGAGGTCGACAATTCATTATTACCTCAAGTGGAATAAGCGGTACCACATTCATCCCGCCAATTTCTGTAGATACAATTCGCGAGACTGGCGAACGAAGTACGCTAAACCCAAAGAAAGCAGCATTGATAGTAGATTATTCCGATTCCGGATCTATCGAATCAGTCACATTACGTATGCAAGATGTCACCGTTGGAGTAGGTAAGGTTGGAGAGAATCAACGGGGCGAATTAGTTGTCCCTTCGTTACTTGTGCAGAACGTTCGTATTCCTTCACTAGAGAAGGAATTATCACCAGAGAATTTGTTGGATGTTGCTGACGCTTCTAAGATTTCTAGAATTAATTCATTGGCAGATAATCTCCGAACACATATTTCAGCATTGGATGACCATGTTGCAGGAAGAATTGGCCAACGTTTGGCAGTTAGTTTTCTTCCTCTTCTTGCAATTTTGCTAGGGAGTTTGCTAGCAATTCGTCATTCGAATCTGATGCCACTGAGCGTGTATGCAAAAGTGTTCATCCCAACTGTGGTGGCCTTGCTGTTAATTTTCTCTGGGGGTCAGATGATTCGAGATGCCAATTTGCTTGGTGGTTATTCTGTTATGTGGATAGGGAATGCGGCTTTAGTTTGTCTTATTTTGTTCAATTGGTTGAGATTGCGGGTAACTTGAAGTGAGAAAATTGACGCTGCACATCATGAAGAGAATGGCATTCAACTTTGTTGTCCTTTTTACACTCTTCTTTTTACTCGGAGCAGTGATTGACATCATTGTGAATCTTGATGAATTTAACAAAATTGCAAAAGTTACTTCTGAAGATGGAGATTTCCTCGCACGATTATTTGCACTCATACGAGTTGCGATCGGGTTTGAAGGTCCTCGATTGTTCCAAGTATTTTCGTACTTGCACGGTGTGATAGCGATAGGAGCAATGGGGTTCACAGCATCAAACATGTTGCGGTCACGTGAATTCATTGCAATTATGGCAGCAGGAATAAGTCTTCGACGAATTTCATTACCGTTCCTGTATGTGATGGTCGGAATCAGTGTTTTAGCACTCTTGAATCAAGAATATATGTTGCCAAGAGTCGCGCCATTGTTGTTGAGGAACCATAAGGAATCGGGCGCGAAAACCGTTTCCTCGTTTTCGATTCCGTTTACACCCGATCAAAGCGGGGCATTACTTCTTTCGCCATCACTCAATCCTGAAACAGGTGTGATGGAAGAGCCATCGTTCCTTGAACGAGATGAAAAGGGACGGATGATTCGACAAGTACGGGCATCACGTGCAAAATGGGATTCTAAAACAAATTCTGGTTGGATTCTTGAGGAGGGGCTGGTAGTTCTAATTTCGTTTGATGAGTCAACTGGCCAAGCAACAACTTCACTTCCATTGGAGGTTGAATTTTATGAAACTGAATTGTCACCATATATTTTGACTCTACATAGATACGGACAATATATTGGGATGCTTGGGATGTCACAATTAAATAATATGCTCAATGCTGTGGGTTCATTTGATGAGCCAATGCTCAGGCGACATTGGTATTCTCGGTTTGCTTCGATTGCGTTGAATATTTTAGCCATGATGATAGTAATTCCGTTCTTTGTAACGAAAGACGCGGTCGTTGTTTCAAGACAAGCGATAAAGTGCGGGGGGATTGCGTTGACAATATTGTTTGGTGGAATGGTGGTAATGCTTATGCCTTTGGAAGGAATCCCCGCAGTAGTGAGTGTATTCCTCCCGGCAATAGTACTTATTCCAATTGCATTATTTCGAGAGATTACGATTCGAACGTGACGTTCGTTGCAAATCACGATCGATGATATCTACATGAGTTCTTTGGATATAGGATTTTGCAAGATTTTCCATAAGAAATCGCTCTTGAGCAAATGTAGCTAGACGACGCATCTCTGGCTCAACTTCGTCGAATACAACATTTGATATTATTGGTTCATCTGTTACTTTAAGAATGACCCATCGATCTCCAATAAAAATAGGGTCAGAGATTGTATTCAATTCTAAAGTTGAAATTGCTTCTCGGATTGGTGATGGCCAAGTTGGGTCAGAGGTAGAGATTGGATTTACTCTGCCACCTCTACTAGCACTCGAATCGATGGATTTCTCTATAGCAAGATCAGCGAAAGATACTCCGCGTTTTAAATCAGAGAGAACTTCGTTTGCTTCATCAAGTGTTGAAACAACAATAAGACGTGTCGGGTATGCAGGGCCATGTACGATTGAAAACATTCTCTGAACCGCTTGAGAAGTTATATCTACTTGGTTTTGAACAAGTTTTCGAAGAGCAGCATTTCTCCAAAGAAGTTGAGACTTTCTGTAGTTTCCAAAGCCCCTGGCTTTCAAAATGTTGTCAAATTCATTTTCACTTAGATTAGATGAAACAATCGAGAGGTTCTGCTCCTCTATTTGAATATCTTTTGGAAGAATTTTTACCCCTTCATTTTTCAACTCGGCAATGAGGGCAATTTTCAGAATGTAATCTTCAAGAACCTCTTGCCCACCAAGTTCGATGAGAGATGGCCAAAGATCTTCTTGTCGAATCGCAGTTGTGTCGATAACTGCAACGATTGGAGATTTTAATAATTGGGGTGTGGTCGTTTTTGCAACAGTGTGCTGTTTTTGTTTTTGGCACCCCAAAAGAGCACAAATGGCACATAACAGGAGGGTGGTTTTCGAGGGTACAATGGTTTTGAAAATCATGACAAAGCAAAGGATACTCGTCTGCCCGATTTGTGGGGAGACTCAGAACGAAACTTCGGAATGTAGGGTGTGTAGCAACTCACTCGATGTGGATGGATTACTGTTTGCTGAAGGTGGAATTGGGCCCTGGTGGGTGCGAGATGAAGTTCGTCCCTTTCTCCCAGGAATGACATATGACTCCCTCGCTGAGATGGCTAAAAATGGCGATATTGAACGCCATACGATTATCAGGGGACCAACGACTCGACAACTCTGGAAAGTGGCAAGAAGGGTGCCAGGGATTTCTCACCTCTTAGGGAGGTGCCACAGTTGCGGGGAGCATGTTGCACCAAAAGATCGCAGATGTGGATCATGCGATGTTGCATTTTTGTCCTATCGTGACCGAAATAATCTTGGAGTTGATATTGCAAGACCATCTGAGGGAAAAGTAGAAGGGATGTCTTCATTTCTCTCTGATACTTCAATTATTGATACGCAGTCAACGCCCTTGTCTTTACCAAAAGTTCCAGAATCATCAAGCATAAGTAAGGACGATTCCGTCGGATCTCCACAATTCCATGCTTTGGAGAGAAGAATCCAGCAGTCGTTCAGAACAATACGAATCCTTTCTGTCTTTTTGGTAATAAGCACCATTGCACTTGTTATCGCAATTGTGATGTTGTCGTATTGAGAGTTATTACCGGACTTTTATCCTTCTCCGCAATGAGATTATCGAAAGTTACCTCATACTGCCGATGGCATGTCGACCGCATTGTTTTGCGACGTACTGGTAGCGTGGTTTCTACCTGTATGACCTCGGACAGGATGTCGCCCGCTAGTGGAGTGGGACACCGAAGGATGCATAGAACCACACAAGGATTGCCATGGGAATGCAAGTACAAACGACTCGCTTCGGCACCGTAGAGGTTGATGACAACCGAATTATAGAGTTTCCTTCTGGATTGTTGGGATTTTCAAGTTACACACAGTACGCATTGTTACAACCAGACAATGATGGCTTGTTCTTTTGGTTGCAATCAACCGAGGCGGCAGAGTTGGCTTTCGTGGTAACAGACCCCTCGACTTGGGTGCCTGATTATCAAGCAACAGTTCGTAAAGAACAGATGAGCGATCTTGAACTCGAAACATTAGAATCAGCACAAACATTTGTCATTGTAAATAAATATGACCAAACATTGACAGTGAATTTACAGGGGCCAATTATCGTGAACTTAGCGAACCATCAAGCGATTCAACTTGTACTCGCAGATAAACGGTGGACAACAAGGCACGAAATCGTTCGACTTTCAGCCCAGGAACGGTTGACTGCATAGTTTTTTGATACAAACTCACCCAAGGATGGGTGAGTAAGTCGCAAACATAGCGACACACCTTGAGGAAGGATTCGATCATGCTAGTGTTATCACGCCATAAGGACGAAACAATTATGATTGGCGACGACATTGAATTAACAATCGTGGACATCCGTGGTGACAAGGTACGGGTTGGTATTAAAGCGCCATCCTCAATACCTGTTCATCGTAAGGAGGTTTACGATGCGATTCGACAAGAGAATGAAGGTGCTTCGACCTTCAACAAAGCAGACTTGCATCAAGTCAAAACTCCAAGAATTGCAACTCTATAAAATGGTTAACTTTCTGCGGATAAATAATCAGAAGGCGTTTCGGGTGAGTTTTTTACCATACTCGACGCCAGGTTGATTATATGGGTTTACCTGCAGCAATCTTCCGGCAATGGCAACGGTATCTTGCCAGAGGGCAATAAATTGTCCTATATAAAAAGGTGAAAGATTGGGGAGCGTGAGGGTCCAAGTTCCTTGCCTAGCATCTTTAACAGCACGCTCGGTAGCAATTTGTTCCGCTGAAAGAAGTGATCCTAGAGTTTCTCCACAGAGCCATGCTTGAGAAGTACCTAGTGATTCGTTTCCCAGTGGAATCTCTGGTAGTTGCGAAACAGTAAGGAATCCAATTATCTTATCAGCAGGACCTTCCCTCCAGAGTTGAAGCATGCTGTGCTGGTCGGTTGCACCTATGGCTGCAATTGGAGTCGGACCAACTCTATTTCCGTGAATATCTTTTTTCCCAAGAGATTCCGCCCAAAGTTGTACATACCAATGTGCAAATTGAATGAGATTATTGCAATATGGCATCATGACATGGATTGAATGTCCCTCGTTAATCGCAGACACAAGACCATCGGCAAGTTCTGCTGCAGGGTTATTTTTTAATTGCATGCATCTGTCATCCATTTTCTCCGCTCCACGGAGAAGTTCTTGGATATCAACACCGCACATTGCTACAGGGAATAATCCAACCGGAGATAGCACGCTAAACCTTCCGCCTACACCGTCCGGAACTGGCAGACAATCCCACCCATGTTTACGTGCGTGTTCTCGAAGTGCCCCTTTCTCTCCTGTGATTGCTACGTAAGTTGCATCAGGAAGTGCTGCTTGGGTGGCCATACATAGAGCAGATATTTCTGGAGTTTCTCCAGACTTTGAAATGACAGTAACAACTGTACTCGACAAATCTGGATCGTTCGATTGGATTAGTTTAATTGTGTCTTGGAATGTTGTTGGGTCAATATTGTCTAGTACGAAGAATGCTGGTGAATCTTCACAACAAAGAGCGCTATGCAGTGCACGTGTGCCTAGAGCGGACCCGCCTATCCCTATTACGAGCAGATTTTTGCAGGGAAGTAATGATTGAACAAGAGCAGTAACATCTTGAAGATGAACATCTTGCATTGGACTTCGCCAAAGGTTACGCCAACGTTCGTCACCTTTGCCAGCTTCTGCGTTTGCTTCTGAAATACATTCTTCAATATGTGAAGAACGCTCATGCGAAATATGTAAAGTTAGTTCGATGTTCTCCATACGAATTTAATTGAGCGCTTGTTCTAAATCTTTAATGAGATCATCGCAATCCTCAATTCCCACGCTGAGACGGACGAGGCTGTCATCTATACCTAAGTCATTCCTCATCTCAGGAGGAATAGAGGCGTGTGTCATAATTGCAGGATGTTCAACGAGAGATTCAACACCTCCTAGTGATTCTGCGAGAGAGAATATTTGTAGTTTTTCTAGAAAAACTTTGGACCTGTCTTCACCACCTTTAACGATGCACACAATCATACCTCCGCCAACAGGGACATCATCAATACGCATTTGTTTCTGTGCAATGGCGTATTGAGGATGAGAAGGTAAACCAGGGTAAATAACTCGTTCAATTTCACCATGCGATTCTAGCCAAGTTGCAATTTTCATAGCACTTGAACAGTGTCTCCTCATCCGAAGCGACAGAGTTTTAATCCCTCGCAACACGAGGTATGAATCAAATGGGGAAAGAATTGGCCCAGCAGAGTTATGGACAAATCGAATTCGTTCTGCAAGCATTTCGTCCCCTGTGACAAGAATTCCTGAGACGACATCACTATGGCCTCCAAGGTATTTTGTTGCAGAGTGCATGACAATATCAAACCCAAGTTCAAGTGGGTGTTGTAGAGCTGGTGTTGCAAATGTGTTATCGCAAGCCAAAAGTATGCCTCGATCCCTGGCAATAGAAACAACACCTTCAAGATCAACAAGTTTTAACATTGGGTTGGTTGGAGTTTCAATCCAAATCAACTTTGTCTTGTCAGTGATTGATTGTTCGAGTGCTTCGAGATTCGTTAAATCGATAAATGAAAAGTCCAGTCCCGATGAACGTCGTTTCACTTTGTTGAACAATCTGTTTGTGCCGCCATATAAATCATCCATCGCAATGACATGATCTCCACTATCTAGGAGATCGAGCGTTGATGAAACGGCGGCCATCCCGCTTGAAAAAGCGAAACCGCCAAATGAAGCATCTTGTTCTTTTGTAAGTGTCGAGCCCTCAAGTCGAGCAATGCATCTCTCAAGAGCATATCGAGTCGGATTGTGGCTGCGGGTATATTCAAACCCTTTGTGCACGCCAGGAGATTCTTGGACATACGTTGATGAAAGGAAGATTGGCGGCATAACTGCACCGGTTATCTCCTCATACGATTGCCCAGCGTGGATTACTTTTGAATCAAAGTGTGTATCGGTATTCAACGTGGTAACTGCTTTCGAAGATGGTTAATGAGATCAATTTTAGTGATGAGCCCAAGGAAGTGGTCGTTATCAAATACAATTGCAATTTTATCTTCGGCAAAGAGAGGCATCAATTCGTCGATGCTTGAATCTGCTGAAAGTGTGGACAACTCTCGAGTCATAAATTCGCTTACTGGTTTCTTGAAATTAGTATCATCTTTTGTGACGGCGAGTAAAATGTCGCTTTCGTCCAAAATACCAGAGACTTGCCCGTCATTATTCAGTACGGCTAATTGGCTGATGTCATACAGCCGCATATTTTTAATTGCTTGAATCACTGGCATAGATTCAGTAAGCGTAAAGTCTTCTCTGGTTTCATGTCTGCGTGCGATGAGATCCCTTAAATCACCGTGGCTATCACGATTGATAAATCCTTGGTCAAGCATCCAGTAGTCATTGAACATTTTCCCTAGATATTTTGAACCATGATCACACGCAAAAGTCACGACTCGTTTTTGTTCTTTCTGTTCACTGCACCAACGAAGAGCAGTTGCTACAAGTGTACCTGTTGAGGACCCGACGAGTATTCCTTCTTTTTTGAGTAAATCTCGAGCAACATCGAATGTTTCCTTATCACTTATTGAGTATGCTTTTGTGACAAGATCAAGGTCTGTAATGGATGGCACGAAATCTTCTCCAATTCCCTCAACAAGCCAAGATCCTGCTTGAACATGCTTACCTTCGTTGACAAGTGGAGTTAACACAGAACCATCAGGATCTGCAAGAATGATTTCTACGTCTGGGTTTTGCTCTTTGATGTAACGCCCGACACCAGAAATTGTTCCGCCAGAGCCGACACCGATAATAATGGCATCGACATTTCCATCCATCTGCCGCCAGAGTTCTGGCGCTGTTGTTGTGTAGTGTGCTTCTACATTTGCTTCATTTGAAAACTGGTTTACGAAAAACCAACCATTTTCATCAGCAAGTCGCTTCGCGACATCTTGGTAGTATTCCGGATGACCCTTTTCGACATCGCTGCGAGCCATGATGACTTGTGCCCCCATCGCACGGAGATGCGCGATCTTGCTCTCGCTCATCTTATCTGGAACAACGACGGTGATTTCGTACCCTTTTTGTGAGGCTACAAGAGCGAGTGCGATGCCGGTATTGCCAGCAGTGGCTTCAATGATTCGGACACCCTTTTTCAAACGTCCTTCCCGCTCTGCCTTTGCAATCATTGTGAGCGCGATTCGATCCTTAATCGATTGTCCCGGGTTTTGAGACTCCATCTTGAGGTAAAGTTCGCACAAACCGGTATCAAGCGAATGCATTTTAAGAATTGGTGTATTACCCACCAAGTCCAGAACTGAGTCGACAACTAGAAGTGTTTCTTGGGAAAGGTCTTGCATATGTGCAGTGTACTGCTTTTAGTTACAGTTGCTGAAACAGGTCTGACCCTAGGTAGGAACGTCAAGGAACCACACATAAAAAAGAGGGTCACGCCCTAGGCGCGACCCTCTGATAAGGAAAAACTTATTGAAATTATCGAGCGATTTTGTCTCGACCTTTTACGCCGAACTTAGTGTGCGTATGCCCTGACCATTTCAATGGGGATCCGCCAGACTGAATTTCAGATGTAGTATCGGCAAAGTATTCGCCAGCACCGTTATCGAAGCCATATGCGGCCATGTTTGAACTTTCTAGATAGAGTCCAAGGACATCACCCGGTGGATTGTCTTGTTTTGACCGACCACTATCAATGATGAAGTCATTAACGCTGTATGTTTTAGCACTTCCGTCAGCGAAAACTGTAACAGGTTCCGAGTCTGGATGTGCATTAAAGTGCGTTGGCTCGCAGCCGTCATAGCACCCTGTGCCATCTAGGAACCAAGTTCCTGAGAACCGACGTCCACACTCGTTACCAGAGTTATTTTGTAGCCAGTGGTGTTCCATTAGCCAAGTTTTATGTGATGGGTATCTCGTTTGATCGATTGAAGGTGGTTTAAAACCTCGTGGAATGTTCATGGGATCTGTTGGGGTTTGACCTGCAAAGATATTCCACTGATAGACAGCTGGGTGATACATCATTCCTGGAGCCATCGTGTAACTCGATGGAATCGCAAGTAAGTTTGATTTGATTGGTGCTCCTCCACCTATCATTTCAGTTGTTGGGCAATAGGAACCAGTCATGTCGTCACAATCTTCAATTGCTTTTAGAGGAACGGTATCTTTTGGTGCGAAGTATGCGCTATGTAGGGTATCGCCTTCCATATATTCTGCGACTTGAAGAGCATTTGGATATCTCCAAACACCATACCCAGTTTTTCCATTACTACTAGTTGTTAGACCAGTTTTGAAACAATATGGAGCGACACCACCAGTTTCATTTCCATACCATCCATCTGTACTGATGAACCAAATAACACCACCAGTATCATCACCGTATGAACCTAAACTGATACCAAGAGGATAAGCAAGACCTCCTGAAAGTGCGCTGATCGCTTGACCAATTGACATCCCAGTACGATCGGCACTCGAAAGGTTGTCGGGTGCAGTTGTGAAATTGCGATCGTTGTGGTCCGATGCGTATGTTTGCAATGAAATCATTACTTGGTGAATATTAGATTTTGATTGTGTTACTTGGGCAGTTTCACGTGCTTTTTGAACAGCGGGCACCAAGATTCCGACGAGTAGGGCGATAATCGAAATTACCACGAGCAGCTCGACAATCGTGAAGCCTAATGAGTGTTGCTTGTTTTTCATGTGCGTTTTTCCTTCATGCATTTACATTACATACGCTTGACACAAGATCGCAGGTGCATAAACCATTGATCTTCTTAAAAATTAGGCAGAATTTTCACGCTACCTAGCAGTTCGCAGGTCAATAGACATGAGGTCGAAGCCTGCGGTTTACGACGGACAACATACGTCCGCTCGACCAAGTATATCATTGATGGAAAAGTCCTGTTTGCCAAGTGAAAAGTTACTAAAAAACGCAGTTATTTGATATTCCTGCAAAAAAAGGAGAAAAATCATGAATCTTTGGGAGATTTCACTTGATTGAGGCCTGCAGAAGTGATTTTTCGCCCTTGCCGGGTGCGTGCTAGAAAGCCAACTTGAAGCAAATAAGGCTCTACTACATCTTGCAATGTGCCGGCATCTTCACCCATTGTGGCGGCAATTGCTTCAACCCCAACTGGACCGCCTTCGTAAATACCTGCAAGAGTTTCAAGATATGTTCGATCAAGAGCATCGAGACCAACGGCATCGATTCCCTCAAGTTTGAGTGCCTCGTCCACTATGGAAGTATTTATCATATTTTCGCAACGAACTTGGGAAAAATCTCTAACACGACGTAACAAACGTAAGGCAATTCGCGGTGTGCCACGACTCCTTGATGCGATGCAATGTAATGATTCATCATCAATGGTATCCATATGTAGTTTCAAGGTTGCTTGCTTTAATATTGCAGTAAGTTCTTCGCACTCGTAAAAGCGAATGTTGTGTACGATTCCAAAGCGGCTTCGCAATGCTGCAGTAAGCAAGCCCGCACGTGTTGTTGCGCCGATTAAAGTAAATGGTTGGAGTGCATAAGTCACAACTCGAGCGTGCATGCCGGAATCGAGTGTGAAATCAATTTTATAATCTTCCATTGCAGGATAAATATATTCTTCAACTGCTGCAGGAAGTCGATGGATTTCATCTATAAATAAAACGTCGTTTGGTTCCATTCGGGTTAGAGTTCCAACTAGATCACTACCCTTAGTCAGGGCTGGTCCAGAAGTAACCCAGGCACGGGTGCCAAGTTCATTTGCAATAACATGGGCAAGTGTTGTTTTGCCTAATCCCGGAGGACCGTACAAGAGCACGTGCTCCATTGGATCTTTGCGTTCTTTTGCTGCTTCTAATGCTACAGATAATCGTTCTCTAAGTTCAGCTTGACCTAAGTATTGATCAAGGGTTGATGGACGAATAGATTGGTAGACCTCGACATTGTTTGTTGGAATCTCTATGTCTTCAGACTGTTCGCTAGGTGAGATGATTCGTTCTCGTGCCATTTGTTTTTAGGGTAACAGGTGTACGTAGTGATGAGTGTCACGAGCACAGCTTAATTGCTTCCTTCATTTGATTACATCTTTCTTCAACGCCTCCCGTTAATCCAATTGAAAAGCGGACGAGACCGGGTGAAATACCTGCTTGACGTTGCACTTCTTCACTCATTTCACTTGAAGTGGAGGTTCCTGGGCATGACATGAGGGTTTCAAAGTATCCGAGACTCACTGCCATATATCCAAATTTAAACTTATTCTGTAGCACATCCATGAGTTTGTTCGCACGTTCAGCATCTCCCATGTCAATTGTAAAAAGGCCACCGTAGCCAAAATCTTTGTTTGCAATTTTTGTAAACAAGTTGTAATCAGGATGCTCAGGAAGGCCAGGATACATGACAGTTTGTCCAAAATCTTGGAGTTGTCTTGCGAAGTACATGGCTCGGGATGAATGTTCTTTCATTCTGGCTGCTAGGTGGGGAAGTCTAAGTGAGAGTCTGAATGCAACAATTGGATCCATCGTAGGCCCCAGGAGCATCAAAGAACCAAGATGTAAATCCATGAGTTCCTCTAGGAAAGTTTTGCTACAACAGATGATGCCTGCTATAACATCAGAAGCCCCACTTATAAATTTTGTAGCACTATGAATGACAACGTCAGCTCCAAGTTGCATTGGGCTGATAATCATAGGGGTAAAAGTATTGTCTACAACTAGAATAGCATCATGAGCATGTGCTATTTTTGCAAGAGATGAGATGTCTGCTGTTCGAAGAGTTGGGTTAGATAATGTTTCGGTGTACAAAACGGAAGCACCGTTTTTCATCGCATTTTCAACGCTTGCGAGATCTTGAATATCTACGAAAGTTGTTTCAACATTGCAATTCTTTGGGAGGTATTCGTCAAGCAAAGCCCAAGTTCCCCCATAGAGTGTGTTGGACGAAACAACCTTGCCACCACCGCCACATCGTTGCATGATGACTGCTGCAATAGCTGACAGACCACTAGATGTACCATACCCAGTTTCAGCACCTTCCATTGCTGCTACCATTCTTCCAAGGACAAATACGGTGGGGTTAAAGTGTCTACCATAAAGATAGCAACCGCCAGCTGGTCCAAGTTGTCCAGAAAATATTTCAGGCATCAAGTCCGGAGTCATCACAGTGAAGGTTGTGCTTGCCTCGATTGACATATTGACGCCACCATGTTCACCAAATTCATGCCTAGCATCAGCCATTGCTTGCTGGGGATCAAACGATCGGTTTGTCATTTGGAAGAACTCCTTGCCTGAATCAGGTCGTTGTATGAAAACGTAAGTTTCTGATTATTAGTAATCATAGAAGCAAATTCTTGAGAAAAATCTTTCCTCCATCCCTTGGAAAGGGGTGAATGTTGTAACTGGGTTCCTTCGCGTAGCGCTAGATACCAATCAGTAAATGATGGTCTATTTGCGACAAGGGCTGCTGAAAGACTGTTGCCTATGCACCAAGCATTGAACAGAGACCAGGCACCATCAAGTTCTTGTCGTACGACAGGATCTTTTTCAATTGGATTTGGTTTCCTCAATGTAACTGGTTCCAATGAGGGTGCATCTTCGATTGCTCGGAGGATTTGATTGCCATATTTGTTCGCTATGTTTTTTGGAAACCCGCGCATCGAAACGAGTTGTTGAACAGTTTCAACAGGTTTTTTACCAAGAGAAAGAATACATTCGGGAGGAATAATTGCTCGAGTCGGTAGGTTTCGAGTAATTGCTATTTCTTCTCGGAGTGATGCAATCGCTTGGATTCGTTGCAACTCTTTCTTGCGAGGATGTTTATTTCTACAAATTCTTTTGACGATATTTTGTAAATTGAATTCATAGCCATCCATAGTTGTATATTTTGAGAACTCTTCTGCTGCCCAGTCATTTCGTCCAAGCGAATCCAACCGCTTTTGGAGAAAATCGTGAACCGAGAGTAAGTATCGGACATCATCTGCGGCGTAGGTTCGTTGTCTTTTAGAAAGAGGCCTTGCATCCCATTGAGAGAATGTAAAGTGCCCACCTACATCATGGTTCAGTGCTATTGAGATACTTTTCGTGAGTGAAAGGGGCCAAGGATATCCAACAAGACCTGCTGCAAGTTGGGTATCGAAAATTGCTGATGGAGGTTTACCGAGATGACGAGCAACTGGTTCAAGATCTTGCGAACCTGAATGCAACAGAACAGTTACTTCAGGGTCACTGATGAGGCTGTAGAGTGGTGTGAGATCCTTGATTTTAAACGGGTCAATAAGTGCTACGGTTTTAGTTGTAGCGACCTGAATCAAGCATGTGAATGGGTAGTAGGATTCTTCCCCAATAAACTCTGTGTCAAAGGCAAATATGCCCGTCTCTTTTAGCTCGTCACAAAGATTAAGAAAAGAGGGCTCCTCTTCAACCCATCGAGCATCTTCTGTAGTGACAAGAGGGTCCCCTTGCAGAACTGGCGTACATATAGATTCAGCATGGGATTGATTATGGCTCTGTTGCCGATGTTTTCGTCGATGTGAAGGACCGTTTCCCATGCGTGGCCATTCTAGCAAGGGAAGAATGGAACCGTATGCAATGTTTCAACGAATCTTCAGGCAAGAGAAGGTGCCCCCTAGTTTCAAGAGGGGAGAAACTAGGTAGGTAACAAACAGGGAGTGTCGTGAATCTCACGGCACTCCCTATTTCAATTCGGAATTTGGATGGACATTTAGAAGCCCATATCATCCATTCCACCAGCTTGTGGTGAAGGTTTACTTTCCTTGATATCAGTGATGGCACAATCGGTTGTGAGTAACAAACCACTGATGCTTGATGCATTTTGAAGAGCAATGCGTTCTACTTTTGTTGGCACGATGACGCCTGCTTTAATGAGGTCTTCGTATTTTCCAGTTAAACCATTGAACCCAAAGTTGTCATCAGTTGAATCTTCAACCTTTTGACACACAATTGACCCGTCAAGCCCGCAGTTTTCTGCAATTTGGCGGATTGGAGCAGTAACTGCACGACCAAGAATGTCGATACCGAGTTTTTCGTCGCCTTTAGCTTTCTTTCGTGCATTTTCAAGGGCTCGACGTGCTCGAATTACCGAAACACCTCCTCCAGGAAGAATGCCTTCTTCGACGGCAGCACGACAAGCATGAAGTGCGTCTTCAACTCGCGCTTTCTTCTCTTTCATTTCGACTTCGGTTGCAGCACCTACATTGATTTGTGCAACGCCGCCAGCTAATTTTGCTAGTCGTTCTTGCAATTTTTCGGCATCGTAGTCAGAGGAAGTATTGTCAATTTGCGCTCGGATTTGATCAATTCTACCTTTGATATCAGATGACTTTCCGCCACCTTCAATGATAGTTGTTGCATCTTTTTCAACTGCAACTTTCTTCGCTTTTCCGAGTTGTGAAAGTTCCATAGCTTCCAAATTCATCCCTAGTTCTTCCATGACTGGCTCACCACCCGTAAGAATGGCAATATCTTGAAGCATCGCTTTGCGACGATCCCCAAAACCAGGGGCTTTAACAGCACAGACCTTGATTGTTCCGCGAAGCTTGTTGACAACAAGAGTCGCTAGTGCTTCAGCGTCAATATCTTCAGCTATAAGAAGTAGCGCCTTACCAGTTTCAGCAACTTTACCTAAGATTGGGAGTAGATCTTTTGCAGTACTAATTTTCTTTTCGTGTACGAGTACGAAGCAATCATCAAGATTTACATTCATCGTAGTGGTGTCTGTTACGAAGTGAGGACTTAAATATCCTTTGTCAAATTGCATTCCCTCAACGAGTTCGACATCAGTTTCAAGTGATTGACCCTCTTCGACAGTAATGACACCATCTTTGCCAACCTTATCCATTGCTTTTGCAATGATTTTTCCTATTTCGGAATCTTGATTTGCTGCACATGTTCCAACTTGAGCAATCTCACTAGAATTTTGCACTTCGTTGGACATTGACTGAAGTTCAGAAACAATGGTAGCAACACCGATGTCAATACCCCGTCGGACTTGATTGGCATGTGCTCCTGCAGTGATGTTTTTCAAGCCTTCTGTAAAAATTGACTCAGCGTAGACGGTCGCAGTAGTCGTCCCATCGCCAGCATCTTTGGAACATTTTGAGGCAACTTCTTTCACCATCTGCGCTCCCATGTTTTCCCAAGCGTCTTCAAGTTCGATCTCTTTGGCAACAGTAACTCCATCTTTAGTGATAGTTGGAGCACCGAATGATTTTTCAAGAACAACAACTCTTCCTGAAGGTCCAAGTGTAGTTTTTACAGCTTTTGCAAGTTTTTGAATGCCATGAAGCATTTTTTCACGAGCTTCAATGTCAAATGCAATTTGTTTTGCGGTCATAGTAATCTTCTTTCTGGTGATTAGATGTCATCACGAACTTGCCACGCGGCAGATACGTGAGAACTATCAATCCATATGTTATTTGCTTTAGTTTTAATGTGAATGCCCTGTGAACTTGTTAATTTTTCAACTTCATGAACGTCAATGACTTCAAGTTCATTATCTTTACCATAGAACATGATTGAAAGTTCTTTGTTTGTTCCAACCATTTCGTTTAGGATTTCAAGTAGTGGTCCGCGTTCCATTGTGGTATACCTTTTGAATTAATCGATGATTCCGAGAATGTCATCCTCGGTCAATATTAAATATTCGTTGTTATCGATTTTGATTTCAGTGCCTGCGTAAGAAGTGAACAACACACAATCACCTTTCTTAACGGTGAATGGGATTCGATTGCCCGTTTCAAGATTGAGTCTCCCATTGCCTACAGCAACAACTTTACCTTCTTTTGGTTTATCTTTCGCTGACTCGGGCAAGTAGATTCCACTCTCGGTTTGTTGCTGAGCTTCTGCTCTTTGGACAAGCAACTTGTCTCCTAGTGGTTTTACGTTCATTTTGTTTATTCCTTCTTTCCTATTTTCAAGTTTTTCCTGCTGTAGCGGTGCTACATGTGGTGAGTTAACAATCTTTACGAGTTCCATCCTTGGAGTGGCCAGCGGTCCGAGTAATGCTTTTGAAGCACTCGTTGCAATGCATCGAGTAAAGTTTCTATGAGCGCTGGTCGGTCGACCACTGTGAACGCTCCTTCTTGCAGAGAGCGTGCCAAACTTCGGGCATTTTCTCGTACTGAGGCTTGCCTTGGTCTTATTACAATTGTAGGTGGTTGTGGTTGCAGTCGCCGAAGAAGTTGAAGTACCCGATCTCCGCCATGGCGAGCAGTGGGGGAACCTTGTGATAGAGGAAGAGCAAGGTCTACGATTGCGATGTGGATATCGCTCTTCTCGATTAATTGCACGGCTTCTTCGCCGTTTTTAGCCGTTAAACTGCGAATTCCAAATGGTCCTAATAACGCAGGAAGTTGCCTAATTGGTGAATTATCTCTCCATGAACTGCATGTCAACAGGAGGTTGAGACGCTCATGATGGGGAATGTTTGCAAAAGATTGGGAGGTAGGAACTGACATAGATACTCTCTTTCTGATGCAAATTTCATGCCTAGTCCACTTCGCTTTACACTGTCACCGAACAGTTAACGAGCATCAAATCTGCCGTCTTGGCAGTCTCCGGCGCCTATTGACCTCTGAGGTAACCTCTGTGTCCACCTCTGAGGTAACCTCTGTGTCTACCTCTGAGGTAACCTCTGTGTCTACCTCTG
>CAZQGB010000015.1:0-8080 GCA_964592615.1 uncultured Isosphaeraceae bacterium
GCGCAATGCTCGGAAACAACTATGAAACAGACATCTCTATTCTTATTGCTCCGAATGAAAATCTCAATTCATTAAAAGACCAAGTCCGAAACGGAGATTATGTCGGGCTTATTGTCGTTCCAGATTCAATTATTCAAGCTGATGAATCAGATGAACAATTATCACTGTTTATACCAAGCAGTTTTTCACCAAACCACATGGACATATTAACTAGGGCAACATCACAATCTGTTGTAAATGTCCGATTGCGTCGGCTCGGTCACGAACCAAAAGATATCCATGAGTTAGTTCGGCGCCCTCGTACAATTGCAACCAGACTCTCTGACGATGGAGGAGAAGAAAGAGACAACGAATTTGCTAGGCGTATAATCCCGATGGCTTTCATGATGCTACTTTGGATTGCAACTTTTACAAGTGGCAATTATTTGTTAACAACAACAATCGAAGAAAAAAGCAACAAAGTTATGGAAGTATTGTTAAGCGCAATAAGCCCAATGCAATTACTTGCTGGAAAAATTCTCGGGCAAGCAGGCGTTAGCGCTGTAATCCTTTGCATGTATGGTTCTGCTGCACTCGCAGGTCTTGTCACCTTTGCTCTGCTTGACCTAATTCCATTTGCTCACTTGCTCATGTTCGTAATATTTTTTATTATCGCGTACTTCATGATTGCAACAATTATGGCTGCCGTTGGAAGTGCAGTCAGCGAATTACGAGATGCGCAATCCTTGATGGGACCAGTGATGCTTATTCTAATTATCCCCTTGGCACTTTGGCCAGTCCTAGCAGAGCACCCAAATGGAATGATTGCAACCATCTCAAGTTTTACTCCCCCTCTTTTGCCGTTTGTCATGATTCTCCGTGTGACGGCATCAACTGAACCCGTTGCCCTCTGGCAAGTCATTCTGTCTATTGGAATTGGTTTGGGATCTGTAATAGCAATGCTCTGGATGTGCGCTCGAATATTCAGAATTGGAATCCTAATACAAGGAAAACCTCCAAATATTCTCCAATTAGTGAAGTGGATTCGACGAGGGTAGCCACTGAAGGGTGGGGCAATGTCGTATGATGCAACTATGGCAAACAAAATATATAAAACAGCGGCAGAAGCACTCGATGGTTTAGTTACCGATGGCATGATGGTTGCTGTTGGCGGATTCGGTTTGTGCGGAATTCCCGAGCAACTCATCATTGCACTTCGTGATAGTGGCGTGCAGAATTTAACATGCGTTTCGAATAATGCTGGAGTCGATGATTGGGGATTGGGGCTCCTTCTGCAAACAAAACAAATTAAAAAAATGCTCAGTTCCTATGTAGGTGAAAATGCTGAGTTTGAACGTCAATTCATGGCAAAAGAACTTGAAATTGAATTTTGCCCTCAAGGAACACTCGCGGAGCGTCTTCGAGCAGGAGGCGCAGGTATCCCAGGGTTCTACACAAAAACTGGCGTAGGCACAGTTATCGCAGAGGGAAAAGAAACCATGGATTTTGATGGAGAAACGTATTTATTAGAACGTGGAATCGTTTCAGATATATCACTTGTAAAAGCATGGAAAGCAGATCAAGACGGCAATTTGATTTATCGCAAAACAGCACGAAACTTCAATCCAATGGTCGCAACGTCTGGAAAAACAACTATCGCTGAAGTAGAAGAAATCGTTCCTACCGGCACATTTGACCCAGACGAAGTGCACACCCCTTCAATTTTTGTTGACCGTATTGTTGTTACTACCTCAGAAAAGCGTATTGAACAACGCACAATCTCAACCTCCTAATCATGTCGTCCGATAGCAAATCTACTCAAAAAGCCCGTCATATTTATTTGTCAGATGCGTTGAACTGGCTCGTAAGAACGGTCGAAAGTGTAATTCAACCTCATTTCGTATTAGAGAAGGAATCCCAATGTCTGTAAAAAAAACGCATAAAACGCTCTTTTTAGCTCTATTTGCTGTCTTTTCACTCCAAATCATAACAAACACGGCTCTTGGCCAATTTGAATATATGGTTGAAGCAACCCAGCCGGAGTATATGGCAAGAGATCTCGTTGTATTTGCTGAAGGGCTCAACCTTGACGATACACAAGAAGTCATCGTGGAAGCAATGTTCGATTCTTACGAAGACGATTTTCAAGCAGGATGGGCTGCAACCCAAGAGCGATTGGACAAAGTTGCAGAAGAGCTCCGAAACAAACCACCTGCGACAACTGGGGAGACACTTGAGCCAGTTCTTAATGCACTGAGCGACTGGCTCATCGAAAAGCGACATCTCGATGATGGATTACTCGAAAATGTACAAGTCATTCTTGTTGGCAATCAACGAAAACTTTGGCCTTCATTTGCCCAACGGCTCTACCGTGAAAAACATGTAAGCAAAGGTCGACTCAGCGGGGAATCTGTAGACCTCTTCCAAATTGTGAGAGATACAAAACTGTCTCCTTCCTCGGAAGATTTAATCCAAGGTCAACTTGAAGAATATGCGGTTGCCCTCGATATTGCTATGCGAAATCGGGACGCTATCCTTCGAGGTAATCCAAAAAAGTTGTTTGACAAAATCCTAGAAGGGAATGATAGGCGTTCTCCCGATATTGTAAATGATAGTATTAAGGCGAGAGTAGAAGTTAGAAATTTGAATGATCGATACATCGAAATCATTTCTGGAAATCTTGGTAGAAATGACAGTGAAGATTTTAGATTGCGAGCTCTTAAACGCGGGTATACACGAATCTATCGACGAACACCGGCAGAAAGAATCCTTAGCCAAGCGGCAGAAAATGAATCTTACTCTGAGGGAATCAGAGCGCAAATTCTTCAACTCCAAGCAAGTTATCTTCAAGAGCTTGAAATCATCAATTTTGATCTTCTAGAAAAAACAAGGCAGTATGAACCAGAAATGCACCTAAACAGGGAATTGGCTGGACAAGTACGCCGAAATGGAGGTACGCCTCAAAAAATTGTAGATCCAACTCGAGAAGTCTTTAAGAAACGGGAAGAACTTGGCAAAAGATATATCGAAATGCTACGTGCACTTCTTTCCCCAGAACAATTTCTTGAACTTGATGGGTCAAGACGTTGGGTTCCACGGTCAGAGCATGAATCATACTTCCCTGACTCTTCTAACTCTTCGGATAAGGCAAACAAGGGTGGCATCTCGCTTGAAGGTGCTTCTTCACCTAAAGGGGAAAAAGACAACGATAAAGGAAAAGGTCAAAAATACAATCCCACACCTAGAGGTTCCCGTGGAGGCATAGACAATTCAGATACCCCAAATCTTGGAAATCCAAGAAATTAATCACATACATCAATGAGCCAAAACTCCGAAACATTTGCTGAAGAAATTGAGATGGGTGTAGAGCTTGATGCAAAACAAGTTTGCCTCAATATGAAATTGCATTGGTTTGAGGTCATTCCAGAAGTTGAACAAAAGGTAGTTGATTTAGTTGGCGCAGAACTTGCCGTGCGACTTCGAATCCTTCCAATCCGAATTGAAAATGGAAGACTCCACGTTGCAATGCTTTCTCCAGAAGATGTCGAAGCCGCTGATGAAGTTTCTACCATCACAAATTTACCAATCACTCGCTGTGGCATGGAGCCAGATATTTTCTCTGAGCTCATGCAGAAACATTATGGCACTACAGCTGCACGAATGGCTGAAAGTTTGGGTGGACAGTCCTCCTCTGAAGAGCAAACTGACCATAACATTGATGCGATTGAGGCTGACAATATTTTAGTAATGGCTGAACAGCCAACGCTGATTAACTTAGTAAACCTACTTCTTCTTGAAGCAATTCAACAACGATCGAGTGATGTTCACATTGAACCATTTGAGACTGAACTTAAGGTGAAATACCGAATTGATGGCGTACTTGTTGAACAACCCCCTCCTCCAAAACATTTGCAACCAGCGCTCATTGGCCGTATTAAAATTATGGCGTCGATGAATATAGCTGAACGGTATGTCCCACAAGATGGTCACATTGGGCTTCGTTTTGAAGGAAGAAAGGTTGACATTCGTGTGTCAACTGTTCCAACTCTATATGGTGAATCTGTGGTCATGCGGATTCTGGATAAAAGTTCGATGCCCTTAGATTTAATTTCTCTTGGCATGACAGAGGATATGCAAGTTCAAGTAGATCATTTAATTGAAAAACCACATGGTTTAGTTTTGGTCACTGGACCAACAGGTTCTGGTAAAACGACTTCGCTCTATGCTGCTCTTAATAAGCTGTATGACCCTAGAAAAAAAATCATTACGATTGAAGACCCAGTTGAATATGAACTCAATGGCATTAACCAAATTCCTGTGAATCCGAAACGAGGGCTCACTTTTGCTTCTGGCTTACGATCAATTTTACGACAAGACCCAGACATTATCTTTGTTGGTGAAATTCGAGATGGTGAAACTGCAGATATAGCAATTCGATCCGCCTTGACTGGACACTTAATCTTTTCCACTATCCACACGAATGACGCAGTTAGTTCGATAGGAAGACTTATTGACATGGGCGTAGAGCCCTATCTTGTAGCATCTGTACTTGAAGGCGTCCTAGCACAACGGCTCGGAAGAAGAATTTGCACAGACTGCAAAGAATTGGTACCACTCTCTGATAATCTGTCCCATCGATTAACGGAGACTGAACTGCCACTATTTAGCAATGGTATGTGGGTTGGGAAAGGATGTAAAAAATGCAGCAACTCAGGATTCAAAGGTCGTGTTGGCTTCTTCGAACTTGTCACTGTTAACCGTGAACTACGATCTGCTATTTCAGAAAATAAAACTTCCACAATGCTCGCAAATTCTTTACCGAGTTCACATATCACTATGAGACAAGACGCCTTTTCAAAAGCTGCAAAAGGCATCACAACTATCGGTGAAGTCCTTCGTTCAACGCAAGATACTGATGGTGATTATTAGTACACGGTGCACCTAATGCCTGATTTTACTTTCCAAAGTATTACTAATACCGGCGAGGTCAGAAGTGGCGTTTTAACGGGAAACGACCAGGCTGATATCGTTGAACAATTGAGTAATCGTGGGGAAACTGCAACCCAAGTCAAGCTCCTAAAGCAAACTCGGGCAAAAGAAAGTAGCACTGCGAAACGAAATCGAAAAATGACAAAAGTTGAAATGTCTACGATGATTCGGGAACTTGCTACTGCACAAGAGGCGGGGCTTCCTCTCATGCAAGCGCTACGAACGATTAGAAAGCAAGCATCTCCTGCTTCTGGCGAAGTCCTTGATCACTTCATCCAAGGAGTAGAAGCTGGAGATCCACTTTATAAAGCAGCTACTGAATGGGGAGATCCATTTGATGATTTAATTGTCGGGATGCTTCGCGCTGCAGACGCATCAGGTCAAATGAGTACGATTCTTCATCAACTTGCGGATCTTATGGATCGATCACTTGAATTAAAACGTGAATTGCTCGGTGCCATCATGTATCCAGCAATTATTGCTGGGCTCATTGGCATTAGTGGCATTGTTCTAGTAACTGTTCTGGTACCTCGTTTGATTGAGCCATTCGTTGGGCAAATTGTATTGCCTTGGCCGACAGTTGTCGTTATGGGCTTTGCTGATTTTCTATTCAACTGGTGGTTTTGGGTAGTAGCTGCGATTGGAATTATTGTGGTTGCATGGCGAAGTTGGATTTCTGTAAAAGAAAACCGTTTATGGTTTGACCGTTTCAAATTACGAATGCCCCTGCTTGGCAGGTTGTTACGTGATGTTGCAGTTGCGCGTTTTACAAGAACTCTTGGAACATTAACATCTGCTGGTCTTCCGATTCTTGAGGGGCTGCGCATTACACGAGACACTCTGGGTAATGCCGCTTTAGCAGAAGCTATTGATGCTGTACAAGACCAAGTTAGTAGCGGGAAACCACTTGCAGACCCACTTGAAAAATCTGGTCTTTTTCCACCACTTCTTGTGCAAGTAGTCAACTTAGGTGAACGTTCAGGCAAACTTGAAGAAATGCTTTTACACTCCGCAACTGCATTTGATCGACACGTAAATGCCTCTCTAAAACTCTTCACGAAAGCGCTTCCTCCCCTACTTTTAATTGTGATGGCATGTCTCGCTTGCTTTGTGCTTGCTGCCATCCTTCTTCCACTCCTTGAATTGCAATCTCTCGTTCAATAACGCGTTATAGGAATACTTATGTTTAAATCTACAAAAAATACTAAAACCATACGACGAGGTTTCACACTCATTGAAATCATCGTTGTTGTCATGATTATTACTGTTCTTGCTACCTTAATCGCACCCAAATTAATTGGACGAGTTGGCTCTGCCAAACAAGCTGCTGCGAAATCGAAAGCAGCAACCATTGCAAAACTTGTCAACCTTTACATACTTGACATGGGACTTTCAGCACCAAGTGATGATTTTGACCTTGAAGTACTTCTTCTCACACCTGATGAAGGTGGCGGTCCCTCAGGTCCATATCTCGAACGAGCAGATGATCTTATTGACCCATGGGGAAATGCCTTTGAAATTGAACTTCCACCTGGGACAATCAATGCAAGTTTCGACATTATTTGCTGGGGTGAAGATGGTGAGCCCGGCGGGGAGGGAGTGAACGAGGACATAACGCAGTAAACATGCATTATTATCCGCGCCAAACTCGTACTGCTTTTACACTTCTTGAAATCATTGTCGTTATTATGATTATGGGAGTGCTTGCCTCTATGGTTATCCCTAGACTTTCTGGGAACCAACAGAGAGAGTTTACATTAACTGTTGAAAAAGTACACGATGTAGTGCTCATGTTTGCTCACCGAGTCTCAACAAGTAATCAAGCCACCGCGCTTAGATACGATCCTGAGAGCAAACAATTTGAGTTACTTTCAAAAGTAAAAAACCTTGAAATAGAAGGTGATTTCTATTGGGGCATTGACCCTCTTGCACAACCAATCAAAATACCAGAATGGCTCGGCGACAACCCTGTCATTATTTCTGTTGATGGCGAAGTGACCGACACAAGCCAATGGCCCATAACTACTACGCCTGGAGAAACAAGACCGTTTATTGAAGTCTCATTATTTTGGGACGAACACGAAGCACTCATCTCTTTGCCATCTCACGCGATGGGACCATCCATTTGGTTTGACGGTGTTGGCTCAGAGCCACTCATGCCAATTGACCTTGATGCTGAGGGAAGGGGCCGTGAAGAATGGTAAACAAACACCGAAAAGGTCTTGCACTCATCGATGTTATCATCGGTTCAGTAATGCTCGCTGTGGGATTAGCCGTAGTTATCTCTATGAGCAGCCGCTCGCTATTACGTCAATCAAACGCCGAACGACAGATAACTGCAAGTTGGCTCGCAGATGAATTGCTTACGATGGCTCTAGTAGTAGGACCTGATGAGTATGTAAAAATATACCCAGATAGCGGGAAATTCGATCCCCCGTATGAAGAGTATTCTTATGAAATCCAACTCGGTGACGATTCATTATATGAACCAGTGCAAACAACGGCAACGATTTTCTGGGACATATATGGCACTACACATTCCATTTCTGTTGAAACCTTAATTGCAAGGCGACATGGAGAACCCGTTGACCGCCTACCAGCTGAAACTATTGATCGAGATGCTCGATACTGGGAAGAGATAGAAAAAAGGGAGAACCAATGAAGCGCCGAGGATTTACACTCATTGAATTGATTGTTGCAGGCGTAATGGCAGCAATTGTATTGGGTGGTATCACAACTGCCCTTTCACAACTTGGTTCTGCAAAGTCTATTAGTCGCCAACGACTCGAAGCATATTCTCGTTGTGACACTGCCCTTCGGATACTGCGAAGAGACATCATCACAACGCTACGACGAGGTGATTTATTTGAAACTCGATTACACATATCTGACTCCACACACAGGTTCCAAGGTAACATCCTAGATGAAGATGAGTTGCTCGTTTTCGATGGAGCGTTGAGAGCTAATAAAGAAATTGATTTTAATGGCGAGGGCATGGAATACGAAACACAATTCCGTATTGAACCAAATGATGTTAGTAGTGCACTTTGGAAACGCCGCGATGCAATCCTCGATGACAATCCTATTGGTGGAGGAATGGCGACGCCAATCG
>CAZQGB010000015.1:8180-30278 GCA_964592615.1 uncultured Isosphaeraceae bacterium
GAGATACCACCCTCACCATGACAAAGCAAACCCACCATCACGGATCCGTCATTATCATCGCTCTCTGGGCGATTGGTATCGCTGCAATCGTGACAACTTCCATTCAGGTCTTTGCACAACGGCAATCTCTACTAGGTATTGAAGTTCGTGACCGCATACAAGCTCGATGGGCAGCTCGCGGTGGTGTTGAATCCACTATAGCAATCATGGCAGATCACACTGCGAGACCAGTTCCGCAAGATGCTTTTGCGATGCTTAAACATCTTGAAATTGCATCAGAAGGTGAACTTGGTACAGCAAATTGGAACATTCTTCATCATATAGATGGCAGAGATTGGGCTGGGCCAATGGATGAACACAGTAAGTTCAACATTAACTCAGAAAACAACTCTATTTTCATTTTAGTCATTGACGACATGGCATTTGGTATACACGACGCAATTTTAGACTGGATTGATGAGGATGATGAACCTCATCTACTCGGAGTTGAACGGAACTATTACTTAAGTCTTGAAACAGCGTATGAACCTAGAAATGGTTTGCTCCGTTCCATGGCAGAACTTGAACTCATCGCAGGTGTCATGCCCGATGATGTTCGCGGAGAAGATTGGAATATGAACTTCCGACTTGATCCAAACGAAGATGATGGCGGAGAAAGTTTGCCTTGGGATGAGCCTGACCATTGGCTCGAGGGGGGTTGGGCTTCTCTCTTAACGACCTATTCTGTCGATGGTGGCGCGACTGAAAGCGGAGAAAAAAGAATCAACCTAAATAAAATTGATGCCCAAACGCTACAACTTCGACTAGGTTTAGAACCTGCACAGGCAGATGCTCTCATAAATTTCGCAAAGAATTCTGAAGCTGACCTTTCAACACTCATAACACAGACGCTGCGATCCATTTCAGGAGATGCCGAAGGTGTGACGAATCTCACTGATGACCAACTTAGATTGATTTTTGCTGAAACGTGCCTCTTTGATGCCCATGAGGCCCCGCCTGGACGGATGAATATCAATACTATTTCACCGGAATTACTTTACCGGCTTCTTCCAGAAAACGAGCGTCTTGTTGAAGAATTAATATATCTTCGAACAAATAATGCTGGAGGAATCACTAGCCCGCTCGACTATCGAGATATTCCTGGAATAAAACAATCCATGATCACGGACATATACAGTCTTTTTAGTACCCAGAGCAATGTTTATACAATTTCTTGCCTCGGGCGAGCCACGGGAAGCGGTGTTGAGCAAGAAATTATTGCAATCGTCGATCGTTCTACCCTCCCTGTGACGATATTGGAATACCGAGAACAATGAGCAAACATTCAACACAATCTAACCTCCTCTCAACAGAGAGCTCACTTGTTGCTGTAATTCAACGAGTTGGGACAAATTGGAGATGCCTCATCGTATCTACGAAGGAAGGCGAACGTCCCGAAATTGCTGAAACCATGGTGGTTGAGAGCGAGAAAGGACTCGAATCACTCATCAAGTCCGTTGATCCAACTGACATCTACTGCATACTCCCAGGCTCTGCAACAGTCTGCAGGACAACAACTCTCCCAGATGTCGACCATGACCAGATGGTCCAAGCTCTTCGACTCCAAGCCGAATCAAAATTTCTCGGTGGTACTCCCGAACACCGTAGAGCAGTATCTGCCCTAGACAACTCAAATGGCGAAACGAATCGTGTTGGGCTTATCGTGGCTTGGCCAGATACTTCTCACGTAGAGGTTCCTGATTGTATCCAGAACGCATCATTTGTCCCAGATGCCGCATCCATCGCGGCCCTACTCGATGGGCTTCGACCAATCGAACCACTACTCTATGCTGACCCAACTGATGGAACCATTACCATTGCACTCACTCATGCAAATGGTGCTGCACTACGTGCAACTCGTGAAGATGCAACATCAAATTCAACATTTATCGATGGTATCGCTCGAATAGTCCAAGAGACCGCTTCGGCACATAACCACACCCCTGCGTTCACGAATTCTCTACTAGATTCCTTGCAAGACAAACTTGCTGTCCAATCATGTAGCTCACCAATCCTCCTTCTTCCAGAGGAAGTTCGGGCAGATGTCGCAAATCGAATTCAAGGGACAGCGTCAAACGATAATGCATGGTGGTCGATGTGGGGCATCACAGTGGGTGGCTTCCTTGCTGCAACTGGCTCACTTCAGTCCCTAACTACAATGAAGATGAGTGCCCCCATACTTCACCCTTCCCTCTCAGAACGTTTCATTAATCGTTGCAACAGAAAGACAGTTGCGATGAAACTTGCATGCGTTGCGCTACTTCTTCTAGCAGTTGGCCCAGCACTCGTTTCAGGATCGAAACTTGGCGTACTCAATTTGATGAACCCAGAACTTGATGTAGAGTATGCCAAAGTTCTTGAGGAACGAAAACAGCAGATTATGTATAAGGAACTTGGACAATCTGCATGGCCAATCACAAAAATCGCATCTGATGTGATTAACAATATTCCTCTAGGAATCGAAATTGATACGTTACAAATCAATACAGGAGAACCCGTTTCTGTCAGAGGTTCTGCTCAAGATCAAGATGGATATTCTGCAGCAGAACTTATTGCGAAGATGCAGGAAAAACTTTCCTCAACTGGAATGTTCAAAGACATTCAATTCTCTTATGACCCAGCCGGAACGTTTGGGAAACGTGAGTTTGATTTACGAGCGACTGTAACTGACCCTTTAAAACGCCCACGATATTCTGTTGAAAATGATTTTGGAGTTTGGACAAGTGCCATGAGAAAAGCTGGCATCCAACCAGAAGATCAGGGAGATTATTCTCTAGAAGAACCATCTGGCTCGCATGAAAACAGTTCCTCAATGACACCAGGCAGTTCTGAATCATATAACTCTGATATTCAACCTCCTGCTCACATTGGAGATGACAGAGAAGTGCCCGACCGTCCAAATCGCCCTTCAGGCAATCTCAATTCTCGAACAAGCAGCGAAGTGGGGTCTCATACATCCGAACGAAATCCTGGCGGACGAAATTCAAGCCGAATTCCAGAGCCACTTTCTGCTGCACAAATTAGCGTCATGGGTGAAGATGAGGCGCAAATCGCCCTCGCTGAAGTTGCAGAAGGTCTCGACCGTCTACCCGCAGGAGATGAAGAAACAAAGAAGCGTCTTAATGGTGAAATGAGACTTTTGTTCGACCGACTCAAGGAGATTAAGAAATAATGTTTGGCATACAAAATGCTCTTAATCAAGTTTCTACGTGGTCTCGTGCCATGCAGTGGGCGTTCTGGGCAGGCACACTTACAATAGCGTTTCTCATTTGGGACGCCACCATTGCTGAAATGGGAGTTGATTGGTCTACACAAGTCGCAACAAAAGAACGTCAGATAAAAGAAATTCAACTTCCAACCACATTTACTTCTAAAGTTAAAAATGCAATTTCATCTTTTGGTGAAGTGGAACTCCCTCGCAGCAAGAGTGAAGGAGCAGCTGCTCTCACTGAAGCAGTTCACAACATACTTAGTAATCATGATGTGGAAAATGATGAATATACTCGTACGAAAACAAGTCGCATGAAATCTGGTTCCCTCCCTGGGATTGTTTCAGCAAACGAACATATCGAACAAGTTATTGGTGATATTCGATTCGAAGCCTCACAGGAAGAAGTATTGAATGTTATATCTGAATTAGAAAGCAGCCCTTGGATTGATGTCGTTTCTGATGTTCGCTTCACAAGGCAAAGTGGCCGGTTCATTCGTGTTGACCTTTCGGTTGAGGCATGGGTCGTTTCCACTGCAAAGCGGAGAGGAAAATAATGAAAGAAAAACAAACTCTTCGTGGTCCTCTGGGATGGAGCATTGCTTCGATTATTGTCATCCTTCTATTTTGTGCATATGCAGTAACAACCGTCGCATCACCGCTTTTGAATCAAAGCGAAGTTTCCACTCCAACCACCTCTAAGACTGACCAACTTGTAACAAAATATAATGAGCAAATTTTAGTTGACATTGCTCGGTTCAACGGAAGATCTGCTTTTTTTACTCCAATTCAAATTGCTGTACACCGAGAACCTCCTCCTCCACCAAAAAGAGATCCCGTGCCAGAACCAAAGGAACCAATTGTCTTGGGACCACCAGCTCCACCACCTACGTATATGGGTCCTCCTCTAATCGCAATTATTGGTGATGAAGCATGGTTCCGTGGTACTGGGCAAGATTCTGTTATTAGACTTAAAGTTGGGGAAGAACAAGATGGGCTCAAAGTCATCAAAACCACCCCTCCTTCAATCGTAACTGTTGAGCACCGAGGCGGCGAATATCCAATCGACCTATTTACGAATGAAGAACCTTTCTTTCGACAAGACGCTCCACCAGTAGTGTCTGATAACTTCTTAGAAGAAGTTGAAAGTTAACCTCCTTCCCCCAATTTACGGCCCACTTCACAGAAGAGAGCGTAATCCCTCTTTTCTATCTTAATTCAAGGCATTTTGCCGATGGAAGTCCGATAGGTTTATATTCATCCCATGCCAATTATCTGCGTAATATTTTCACCCTCGTCGCGTTACTCTCTGACTGAGTAAATCAGCATTCCCCTGATGAAATAGCAGAGAAGGATTCTAGAGTGAGTTTTAATAAAGTACTACATTTCAACCTTGCCATCATCCTTCTTGCATTGAGTGCGGAGGCAATCGCACAAGAACGACCTGCTCCAGAAGCTGCACCAATTATTGATTATTCTGATTCCGACCAAGAATCAGATGAGGCATCTACAGAGGGCACTGGTGATTCCACAGAAGTCGAAACAGATACAGTCATTATTACTGGCGACGAATCGCCATTAACTCGTTCACCTCTACGCCGTGAAATTCCAGGTGGTTCAGTTATTCTTGCATTTGATGATGTTTCTATAGACGAAACACTTGGTTTCATTGCACAGACAACTGGAAAAGTTGTGATACCTGTTAATGCAAGTTCGCTCCGAGCAAAAAAAATCACCCTTCGTAATGATGAGCCAATCGATCGAGGTATGGCTCTTGACTTACTCTTTCAAGCGTTTCGCCTAAACCAAGTTGGAGTTATCGAACGAGAAGACATGATCATCATTGGACCATTAGATTCGATGCTCAGTGATATAGGTGACATCCCTGTGCTTGGTGTTGATGACGACGTCATGGTTAGACAAGATCGAGGCACCATTGTCATTAAAGTTTTTACAGTAGAACGAACTGAAGCTCAAGTTATCGGTGATCGAATAAACGAACTATTCCCTGACTACGGTTCACTCACTGTATATCCAGATTCTAACCAACTTGTACTACTTGGAGACATTGGTCTTTGCCAACAAATTCAAGACTTAATACTTCAACTCGATCGCATCTGGCGTTCTGGAAAATTAAAAACGTTTCGCTTGAAATACGCAGATGCTTCTGAAATTTCTAATAATATTTTAGACTTATTCGAAGAATCTGGAACCAGTTCCTCCCAAGCTAGAACTTCTGGTAACAGAAACCAACAACAAAGACGAACAACACCTAGTTCAACTGCTGAGCAAGTGGAACTTAGACTCACGGTAAATATGCAGCAAAACTCCGTTACTGTGCAAGCGGAGCCAGATGTAATGGAAGAAATCCAAACTTTGATTGAAAGTGAATGGGATTTACCAAGACCAACTGAAACTAGCAAAATGTACGTGTTGGAATATAGCGATCCAATAAAAATTCGGAACTTGCTCCAAGAAATTTTAGGCGATGGGTCTTCTTCTGGTGGTGGCGGGTCTTCCCGTGGCGGGCAAAACCAACGTGCCGACGTAGGGCAGGCCATTAGTGGTGTCTATCGTTTTGAAGCTTATCCAGATAAAAATGCACTATTAGTTTTATCAAAGACCGAAGAAAGTTTTGGGTTTTTAGATTCAATTATCGAATCACTTGATCAACCATCTGACGTAGGCCTACCACAAATTATAGAACTCAAACACGCTAATGCCGTTTCATTGAGTCAAGAATTGAACGCCCTTCTTTCCCCCTCTGGTGTAACTGCAACCATTAATGAACCAGACACGGGATTATCTGGCGAGGGCTTTACCGATTCCGCTGCAGGAGTTGATAACGAAACTGGTGGACAAATGGCATTCCCTTGGCAACAAGGTGGAGCAAATTCCGACGACCAATCTCCAGAATCTTCTCTCATTTCAAAGATTCGCCTCGTACCAATCGTAAGACAAAATGCAATTGCAATCCTTGCCCCTCCTGCATACATACAATCAATCGTGGATGTCATTAGCAAGTTTGACCAACCAACACGACAAGTGATGATTTCTGCAACGATTGCAGCAGTGACCCTAACTGATGATTTAGAACTCGGGTTACGCTGGGGTTCAGGGGTTTCAGGAAATGGCGAAAATTCTATTGGCATCAATGGTGACTTGACTGGAACCATTACAGATATCTTCAGTGGACTATTTGAAGGCGGTGCAGTCTTTACTCTTGGCGCACTGAATAACAATGTTGGCGTTGCGCTTGATGCATTAAACCAACTTACTAATGTTCGAATTATTCAACAACCAAAAACATTTACTTCTGACAACCAAGAGTCAATCTTTTTCAATGGGTCAGAAGTTCCTGTACAAACAACTTCAACTGCTACAAATGTTGGTGTTGAGGGCGGCTTTGAATACAGGGACGTTGGCGTCATGCTCAATGTTCGTCCTCGTATTACTTCGCACGGTGATATCGACTTGACCATTAACGTAGAACTCTCTGATGTGCTTAGCGATAGTGGCGGAGCAGGACAAAACCCAATTTTCTCACGACGACAAGTTCGTAGCCAAGTTCAATTGCATAATGGCGAAACAGTTCTCATTGGTGGTATATTGAAAGAAAGCGAATCAAAAGTAAAACGAAAGGTTCCACTTCTTGGAGATATCCCACTCATCGGAGATTTATTTTCTTCAGTTGATGACACAACACTTCGAGAAGAACTGCTTGTTTTCATTACACCTGTAATTGTTGATACAACTATTCCAAATTCTGCAGAATACAACAGAGAATATCTCGAACGATTGCAAGAGATTTCTCTTCCGATTGACGATCAACAAAAGAACATGAGTATTGATGATGATTTCTTGTCAAATCGATTACGGCATCCCGCTTCGGATTTCACTCCAAGACAGTAAAATATAAAATCATGCCGTTGTATTGTAAGCATCTTGTGATTGGACTAGTTGCACTTGCTCTATACGCTTGCGGAGACCCTCAAAAAACAACTCATCCTAAAGTAAGCACAAAAAGTAAAACTGCTGCACTCCAGACGCTACAAAATACCGTAAAACCTATCAATGCTACGATTTCTACCTCAACAGAAATCGATTGGTCTGCTGGCGTGTTGCCATGGGATAGGTTTAGTCTTCCTGTATTTTCGCCAGATGGATTGCACGCCGCGGTCCAGCTTGGCGAAGCCCCAACGATTAAAACTCTTTGTGGTGACAACAACACAGCCCAAAACTCAACAACCATTGAACTTCATGCTCTTGATCCGCTTGAGGGAATGCACATCTCGCCAATTCACATTAGCCAAAAAGGCCTGATTCTCACACGCTCAGCAAATAGCCAGCACTGTTTAGTAGAGTCGCCAAATGGTGAGATGGGTAGATGGATTGGAAAAATAGATTGGGCAACAGGAAATCTGCGTTGGATGGTTACAGATGAACATGTCAACGCATTCCCCACTATTAATGATATTGATGATATTGCATGGTCACGTAGAGCACTAGATGATCAACGCTTTCATCTTGTTGTAAAAACTCTTAGAGGACAACGTGTCATTGACGATGGAAAAAGTGACTGGCTTATGCCAATATTCTTAGGCATAGATCGCCTTCGCGTATTTCGTATTCAAAATGGAAAACTTACACTTACAGAACTAGATTTGAACGCAAGAGACCCCCTACTCACCGCACTTTCTCTACCTATTCTTGAAACCGGCGCAACCCGTGAATTGGTCTGGCAAATTGCAACAACAAATTCAACCGCGCCATGGCATGAATCCCATGCTTTTTATCATCCATTGAAGCAGCGAATGATTGTATGGCAACCAAGTAAAGCCATGGAAACCGTAGCCCTACTTAATCAAAGCGTTGCTGCAACTCCGGTCTTTGATGGCTCGTGGCTCGTTGCAACAGATGATCGAATCGTTCGCCAAACTTTAGGGGAAGAAGAAGGTATCCACATTCGAAACCGACTTGCAATTCCTGTCGCAACAACATCGAATCAGTGGACACATTACATGCTTATTCCAGAAGGCAATCGTCTTCAAATTCGTGCAATTAACTTAGGACAATAAAAGCACTACTCTAGAGTCGCAGCTGCTGCAATCATGCCTTCGTCTTGGATATACGTTTTCGGTACGTAGAAGTATCCAACAATGACAAAGATGATTGCCGTTCCAAGCATCAACCATGTGAAAAACTCAAAGTAAGCTGCACCAGCGAGGGTTGTTGCCCCTCCAACTTGCCACACAATATCGAAGTCATGGTTTTGCTTTGCAACAACCGTTTTTTCATCTGCGACTGCTTCAGAAACAAAGTTTTCCCAATCTGATGGACTACTCCCTGCTTTCTCAGCATCAATCTCTGCTTGGCGAACAACTAGCCATGAATATTTCGGATGAAAGAAGGAAGATTCTGAGGAACCATCATGTTCTTCTACCATTTCATTTTGTTGTTCAACTGTATGTGACTCAACAGAAACTTCAGCACGAACATCGTTCTCTGTCATAAACAACTTGTCTGGACCCTCGCTTGTAATCTCAAAATTACTACGATTTACCAAGCGGTAATGCAGTGGCTTGCCCCACGGGTCTAGCTCATTTCGAATCGCATTTGCGCCTTCATCTGCAAATGGAAGTCGATCATTTTCATCCCAGAACGCTCCTATTTTCGCAACGGCATCTTCAATTACGGATACTTCTGAAGTAACAAGAGATACCCGAGAAAGATCTGGAGCGTATCCAACACGAATGTCTCCGTCATCAATTGATTCTTCCCAACCTTTCAAAATCAACTCAAATCCTCCGTCTTCGTGTTGTTTGTACGAAATACCTTTTTCAGATGCTTGAATTGCTCGATCTTCACTGGAGGTCTCTTTATTGCTCCAGTTTGAAACAAGAGATTTTGCATCGCTAAGACCATCAGGAACCATAATAAAGTGATTAACACCAGCAGTGAACAGATTGCCAAGTGAGACGCTCATTAAAAAGAGAGCCATGATGACAGATTTCATTCTCTTTGGTGCTTGTGTGTAGGCGAACTCTAAACCAGTAATGGAGACCATAACCTCAGATGCCGTCAGTATCGCATACGCAAGAACTTGCCACCCGATAGATGGGCGTTCACCAGCATCTACCCAGCTTTGAACCATGCCAACCATTGCAAAACCAGCGACCATGACAAACAAACCAAGAGAAATTTTTCGTATTGGTGTTAACTTCCAAACTGTATTAATCAGTGGGTATACAACAAATTGAAACACCGGAATATAAATCAAAATCATAATTGGATTCACTGCTTGAATTTGTGATGAGAGCCAGTGCATACCAAGCCAATTCCGGTTTAAATCTTCTGCCTGCAAAACCCAAGATGAACCAGTTTGATCAAAGAGCGCCCAAAAGACTGCAATGAATATAAAGATGATTGCAAGTTTAAAAATCGCTTTTAAGCCAACACCAGAAAAAGTTTCTTTAAACCAATCCATGCCTCCCGCAGGAATATGAATAAAAACCTTACGACCCATCCAGAACGCAATGGTCGCGATAGCCATTAATACTCCAGGAACTCCAAAAGCCAAGTGTGGACCGTACCATTCTAGAAGCCACGGTGTAAGCATTGTCGATAAGAATGCGCCTGTGTTAATTGAAAAGTAAAACCAGCCAAAAACTTTTTCTAGTAAGCGAGCGTTTTTCTTTCCAAACTGATCACCAACATGTGCTGAAACGCATGGCTTAATGCCACCTGAGCCAACCGAAATCAAAACCAATCCAATAGCGAGAACAATTCCAGGTGACATTTCTAGCCATTCTGTTGAACCCATCATTGCAAGTACACCGTGCCCCAAACAGTAGACAACGCTCAAGATCATAATCGTCAAATATTTCCCAAGGACGATATCCGCAAGAAGTGCACCCATAATTGGGAAGAAATACACTGCAGTAGTAAACAAGTGGTAATTAGCCATTGCTTCTGTTCTAGACATCGCCTCTGTCCCAGAACCAGGCAACATAAACAGATACTGCGTCATGAAGATAACGAGAATCCCCTTCATTCCATAAAAACTAAACCGTTCTGCCGCTTCGTTTCCAATAATGTACGGAATGCCCTTTGGCATTTTCTTGCTTGGAACTGGTGAAGTTAAATATTTATTAGACATATTAGATTTCTTTCTTAACAAAACACATTTGCTCTGTATCTTTCACAACATTCGGGAATTGCAATACTCGATTTTGCATTGCAACATAGACGCCAGGATCCACTAACTTTACAACTGAAAATGATTCAACAAGATTCTGTAATGCATCGGTATTTCTCATAATCCAAGGTCGCATTGCACCAGTAATAACGCATGGTTTTTCGATGGCTGGATATAGTTCGACAATTCGTTCGCCTGTGATTGCAAGAGTGTCTGTTCCATGTATAACAATAATGCCATCATGTGATTGTGCTTGTTCATGAACACAATTTGCAATTGCATCATGATCTGCTTGCGACATCTCTTTACTATCCTTGTTCATTAACTGAATTCTATCAATCGAAACACCATCAAGCTGTAGCGTTCCGAGCATAGTTTCAAGAACGGGAAGCCCGTTTGCTAGGATGCCTTCATGGGCATCGTATGTTTTTTCGATTGTGCCACCAGTTGAAATTAGTGCAACTGAAAATAGATTGTTCAACTTCATTACTCCACAACAATCTTGCATGGTATTTGCAGGGTTTCGGGCGCCAAACAAGAATCTTCATCACACGCTTGCCATGTTACAGAAATAGCAACGGGACCTTTTGCTCTTTCGCTTGCAGTAATATTTACTGGGATACTCACTTCAGGCCCACTGTACACAACAACTCGTTCGCCAGCGGAAAGCATTCTTTTTCCTTTTGGCCACGTCATAGAAAGAGAAACCGTTTCGTCGAGAGATGTAATTGAAAGTGGAACTGCATATTCGTTGCCAGGACTATGCGAATTTACATGCCATCCATCGATTATTTTTATTTTTACTTGTACAGTTTCGCTTCCCCCAGCAGGAATTGTCAATGTGTTTGGTTGACAGTGCATCGTTACAGGTGAAGAATCTACATTTACTACTTCAATGTCTTCTGAGAATGCTTCGGGATAATGTTGGAGTAAAGTGTACAAACCCCTTGTTGCTACAACTGCCGAAAGCGGCGAAGTCGTGAGCAACTTGCTCTCAGATTCAACAGTACGAATAGCATCGTCCAAAAATCTTGAATCACCTGACAACTTTGCGAGATCAATTTGGTCTAATAAGATAAGGGATGTTGCAGAAGGCATAGCCCCGTCGGATTGTGCACGGGTTCTCACAAATAAATCAGATTGTTCATCCTCGGTGTCATACCAACCTTCGCCTTGCACATAGAACAATGATCTTGCAATGTCATACAACTCTATTGCTTGTTGCAAAGCTTCTTGTGATTGATTGGCACGATGAATAGCAAGAAGCCCATGGATTAAAGCGCTGTAGTCAATCAAGAATGCTTCAGCCCCGCCCTTCCCATTTCTCCATGTTCGTAGCAACTTGCCTGTACCACTTCGCATTTCATCCAGAATAAAAGATGCTGCGCGTTCTGCACGAGAAACCCATTCAGGATTACTTAATATCCGCCCAGCATCTGCGTAGCCCGTAATCATCATGCCATTCCATGCTGTAATAATTTTGTCATCTGTCGATGGTTGATCGCGAGTGTCTCTAACCTTGAGTAGCACGGCATCAATTGCATCAATTCTTTGTTGAAGTTCAGGATACGTCATACCATATTTAGAAGAAAGTTCTTCTAGTGTTGAAGTTAAAAATAACACGTTTGCTGGGGGAACTTCAGGATGGTGAGGGTCTTGAAAGTTCGGTTCCTGATCAACGCCATAGATGGCGAGAGTAAATTCAATTTCATTTTCCATGCCAGCATCTGATAGCGCCTTTTCAATCTCATTTTGACGCCAAAGGTACGTTTCGCCTTCAAGATGGTTGGACTCAGCATCCTGTGCAGATAAAAACCCTCCATTTGGAGCGGTGAGTTCCCGATTGACATAGTCCAATGTTTCTTCAATAACCTTTGCATAGATTGGGTTACCAGTTCTCTTATACGCTTCAGCGTATGTTGAAACAAGTTGTCCATTGTCGTACAACATCTTTTCAAAATGAGGGACGAGCCATTTATCATCTGTGCTGTATCGATGAAACCCTCCGCCAACTTGGTCGTACATACCACCCATGCTCATTTGAATCAAGGTGTTATCTACAGATGTTTGAACTTGTGGCGTTTCCCAACTTGTTTCCATAAGAAAATCAAGATATGAAGGCATTGGGAACTTAGGTGCATTTGAAAAACCACCCCGTTTCTGATCGTAGCTAGAGAGTAGTGAAACAACCCCGCGTTCTATAACATCTGCATCAAGTGGAACTGAATCATGTTTTGTTGTCAATCTGTTTGAAACAGCTTCCCCAACCAATGTTGCTTGTTTCATCACGGATTCATTTTCTTCTTGCCATTTTTGTGTAACAAGATTCATGATTGAAATAAATCCTTTTCGACCAGCACTGTCATTTTTTGGAAAATATGTTCCACCAAAAAATGGTTGAAGGTTCTCTGGTTCAAGAAACAACGAGATAGGCCAACCGCCTCTTCCGCGAGTGATAATTTGTACCGCTGTCATATAAATATCGTCGACATCGGGTCGTTCTTCTCGATCCACTTTTATTGCGATGAAGTCTTTATTCAAAACATCTGCAACTTCTTGATCTTCAAAACACTCACGTTCCATCACATGGCACCAGTAACATGTCGAATACCCAATGCTGAGAAAAATTGGTTTATTCTGAGAGCGTGCTGCTTCAAAGGCTTCTTCTCCCCACGGGTACCAATGGACAGGGTTGTGCTGATGTTGAAGGAGGTAGGGACTCGTCGATTCTCCGAGGCGATTTACTCCATCAGATGGCAACGCAGGGGTTTGATCCTGCCCCATTAGTTCATTTCCCGCATGCGAACTCATACAAACTCCCATTACTACTGCGATACACACAATCGCTTGCCAACACTTCATAACATTCATCTCTATATGCTATCACAGGGGGTCTGGCACGGGGTCTGTCCCCTTCTCAGTCCACAAGTCTGTCCGCAGGTCTGCTCGGGGACAAAGTCCATAATGAATATGATGAAAATGAGTGGTGGGTATCTCCCAATGACGATAGATAGGAATACTATGGAAACGCTTGTCCCATTTATTTTCCCATCCATCTGCCTAGTCACAGGAGTAATTCTCCTGTGCTCAGGCGCACGACTTCTCAAATCAGCTGTGGGACTTAGTTTTGGGCTTCTTGGCGCCGGTACCGGACTCCTCCTAGCCCCACACCTTTCCCTGAGCATGTCACCTCTTATCATTGCTCTAGTTTTTGGCGTAATCGCTGCAATCCTCGCTGTATACCTTTCCAAATTAGCCATTCTCCTCTCGCTAGCCTTTTCATTCGCAATCATTGCCCCTGTCATCACGTGGCATGCGGCAGATTTAGGTAATGGAGAAAAAGTCGTGGAGAATGTTATTGAAGCAGCAACCACTCCAGCTGAGCAATCCGAAGCAAGCGATGATAACTCTGCGACCAATCTTCAATCGTCAGAAGATATCCTACTCTCGATGTTTACTATGGTGACCCATGATGTTGCTTCAGCTACGAGGTCTGGAATGAAACGAGCAAATGCAGCATGGAATGCTATCCCAGCAGCTCCAAGACTCATGCTTGTTGGTTCTTCGATTGCTGGGTTACTTCTCGGGTTGCTCGTAGCAACATTCATGCCCTACTTCTCTGCCGCCTTAGTAACATCAATGGGTGGCAGCTTTTTGATCTTAGAAGGAATTCGCACGATTGCTGCCATGTATTGGAATTCAAACGAGTTATCTTCGATTACTCCGACAGTCTTACTCAGCGTTACCGTTGGGCTCTCACTCGCGGGTCTTGGTTTTCAGCTCACTCGATCTCGCACATCAACATCTGTAAAACGAGCCGCAGAGTAATTACTCGGGCTGAACAATTGCTTGCTGTGCCTCAGATGACAAAGACTTCAGAACTAGCGGTCCGCCAATAGCAATAATTGCTGAAATGATCGCCGCGATGAGAGGCCATCGTAATGAGATCGTAACCGAGTCGCTTCTTGGAGTGTTCGGCGACAACAAAGTCAACCCAATAAGTCGCAAGTAATACCACGCGCTGATTGCACTTGATACCGCAGCAATAATTACAAGAGACAATTGTCCTGCTGCAATACCTGCCGCGAAAAGCATCAACTTGCCCCAAAAACCAAATAGTGGCGGAATACCCAGTAGCGAACCGCATGAAATTGAGAATGCTGTTGCTGCCACAGGGCTTCGTTTATGTAAACCAGCGATGTCATCAAGAGAATCAATTGAGTTTCCTTCCCGTGACAAACTTGCAAGAGTCGCAAATGCTGCGGTATTTGTTGCTCCGTAAATAACAAGGTACACCATCACCGCTACAAGACCCATCGGAGGTCCTGCAATAATCCCAATCAACATGTATCCGCTGTGCGCTATGGAACTATACCCAAGCATTCTCTTTGTAGAGGTCTGAAGTAACGCACCAATATTTCCAAGCAACATAGTAAGAACCGCAACAACCCACAACATCATTTCCACAATTGAAGGCAATCCATTTTCCCAACCAACAAGCGAGAGAATAATAATAATCGCTATCATGCCCGCCGCTTTTGGAACAAAAGCTAAAAATGCGGTTACTGCAGAAGCTGCACCCTGGTACACATCTGGAGCGTACAAGTGCATCGGCGCAGCGGCAATCTTGTAACAAAGGCCAACAATTGCAAGGAGCAACCCTATCTGACCAAAGATTACAATACCTCCGTCGACTCGCTGTTCAGCGAAAGCAGTCATCATGTCACTCAAGACAAACGTGCCAGTTGCCCCATACATCAAAGCAAAACCATAAAGCATCAATGCAACGGAAACAGCACCAAGGAAGAAGTACTTCATCGCTGCTTCTTGCCCTACTCGTGACCAACGACTCATAGCAACCATTACGTATGTAGGCAATGAAACAAGTTCAAGTGCGAGAAAAAGCCAGATTAGATCGTTCGCTTCGCAAAGCAACATCACCCCAGTGATGCTAAGTAAGAGCAACGCATGGTACTCACCAGCACTTGTTCGCAATGCATTGAATCGGTCCTTACCAGAAGCGATTGCATGTTCATATGTGCGATCCATCAACCCCCCTGATGTCATCACTAAAAGAATGCCAATAACTCCCACAGTAAATTTAACATACTTCCCAAGCCATGGGTACAACGAGGAAGATTCAACTACATGCATTTGGGAATATACAAATGGAATTGAGACGCACGCTGCAAGAAGGAAAACGCTCGCAATAAATCCTACTCGTCTTCTGATAGCCGCTGCGTTTGACAAACCTCCAATCGCACAAACAACTGCTCCTGAAAGCAAAATAAGTTCTGGAATGAGGAACCAAAGACGATCAACCATGCTGTTCATCCTTTATCTCAATCAACTTCGTGGGTGCTTGTTCTTGTTGTTGAACAATTCTTGGAAATGGAGAAAGAACCTCTTCCACAGAACCTTGCATGGCATCTGTTAGGACAATTGGTTTTACACCAATCCATACACAAAGCAATGCCAATGGAATTAACACGCCAACCTCTCGTAGAGAAAGGTCTGCTGGTAATGTTTGATGTGGTTCGTGTTGCTCAGGTTCTTTAAGAGAACCAAATACAACTTTGCCAACCATAATGAGCAAGTACATCGCTGCTAACACCATCCCAATTGCAGCAATCGCAGCATATTCAGGTCCAAGCACACCAGGCCATGTTGGGTTTGAACTTGATGAGATGAACGTTCCAATCAAACACATAAACTCACTGACGAATCCATTGAGTCCTGGCAAACCAACACTTGCAAGAACAAAGAAAACCATAAAGAATGACCACACTGGCATCTTCTTCGCCAATCCACCTATAGCATTCATGTCTCGAGTGTGATACCGCTCATACATCATTCCGATCAGAAAGAATAATGCTCCGGTAGAAAGACCGTGGTTAATCATGTATAGCACTGCGCCCTCAAGTGCGATTGGATTCAAGGCAATTAACCCAAGCACACAGAATCCCAAGTGGCTAACCGAAGAATAAGCAATCAGTTTCTTGACATCATCTTGTACCCAGCAAATGAGAGCCGCATACAAGATGCCAATAATTGCAAGCACCGCTATAGCTGGAGCATATACAACCAATGCTTCTGGAACCATTGGAAGGACAAAACGATATACACCAAATGTACCTAGTTTAAGCAAAACACCCGCAAGGATAACTGAGCCAGCTGTCGGAGCTTCAGTGTGTGCTAGTGGCAACCATGTATGTACAGGGAAAACTGGAATTTTTACGGCGAACCCTGCAAGTAACGCAAGCAATATCCATCCTTGCTCTGTTGGAGAAAGAGTTGCTGCAAAAGTTGTCAGGTCATGAATTGCAAACGACCATCCCCCGTAAGAAGCAACTTTGTATTTCCATGCAACATAAACAAATCCAGCGAGAGTAAAGAGTGATCCTGTAAACGTATAGATAAAGAATTTGATGCTTGCGTGTGATCTATTCTTACCACCATAAATTGCAATTAAAAAGAACATGGGGACCAATGTCAATTCAAAACTAACGTAAAACAGGATGAGGTCTTGAGCAGTAAATACTCCGAGCATTGCCGTTTCAAGAATAAGGAGCCATGCGTAGTATTCACGTTTGCGACTTGTTATTGCAGAGAATGACCCCCACACACAAAGCGGGGTTAGAAGAGTTGTTAGTAACACCAACATCATCGCCACCGAATCTGCACCGAGGTCGAGTGTTACTCCCAATGTATTTAACCAAGAATAGTGTGAAACAAACCCAGTTGCAGATGTGCCCCACTGATTGAATTGGACTGCCATCACGATACTCAATACGAACACCACGCTAGAGGTAGCCATCGCAATCCATTTTGCCGCCTTTGCTCTAAGAACAAAGATGCTCCCTGCACCAATCAATGGAATTAAAAGGAGGTACCACAACGTCATTGCGTACCCCCAAGAGAAGCAACTGTTTGTTCACCGCCCTGTTGAGAAATCGATTGTAAAAACTCGACTATCTCAGGCATAAACAACATCAGCAATACGATTAGGATTGCCCCACCTATCATTGAAACCGCATAACTTTGAACTGCTCCATTATGTAATGGAGAAAACCATTTTGCAGTAGCACGTGGAAGCGAAGAAATGCCATTGACAATGGCGCCGTCGATGATGTACCGATCGATCATTGAGAATATTTTTCCGAGAATCCAAAGTGGCGATCGAATAAGTGCAATATAAATTTCATCGACGTACCACTTGTGCTCCATTGCGGTTGGTAGCCATCTTGTAGTTCTGCGTGACAACAACTTGCTTCGCAATGTATCCGCAGCTTTACGACGGAACAAATGAAAATACAACGCAAATGCAATGCCTACGAATCCCACAACTGCAGAAATGAAATACATTGCTTTATGTGGATCCATTCCCAAAATGTCACCGTGGGATGTTTCATAACCTGCATGACCCGCATCATGAACTGCGTGCGAATCAACAACTGCACCCGGAACTCCTGCTGATGCTGGAGAGTCGTTGACCATTTCAGCAATCCAGCCACCGTGCAATCCCTCCGTTTTATTTGGCATAAAGTATGGCAGTGCAGCAAGTATTGCACCAAGGGCAATAACAACTAGAACAAAGTTGATTGCAAACCGAGGAGCATGTGGATGGAATGAAGTTTCATCTCCTCCATGCAACTCATCGCCAGGTTCATAGTGCACAGGACCGCAACACACCCTAAACCAGACTCGAAATGTGTAATAAGCTGTTAAACCTGCGGTGAAAATCGCAAGCCATCCTAAAAATTTAAACCCTGCCCCTTGCGTAACAAATGCTTCGGCAAGAATAGCGTCTTTTGAGAAGAAACCACTTGTAAGAGGGAAACCCGCTAGTGCGAGACACCCAACCAACATCGTGTAACTCACAATTTTCCACCCCTTCATTTTACGAAGCCCAGACAATCGTCTAAGATCAAGTTGACCAGCAAAACCGTGCATAATTGCACCGCAAGTCAAAAACAAGACAGCTTTGAAGAACGCATGTGTAAAGACATGGTATGCAGCACCGAAGGAACTTAACACACCAAGACCGAGGAACATGTAACCCAATTGGGAAATAGTTGAGTATGCCATAATTCTTTTGATGTCATACTGAGCCATGCCAATTGTTGCTGCAAAAAATGCAGTTAATCCACCAACCCATGCGACAGTTTCAAGGGCGTGGCTATCCAACATAAAGAGTGGATACGTTCGAATGATGAGATACACACCGGCAGTTACCATTGTTGCAGCGTGTATCAAGGCAGAAACAGGAGTTGGGCCTTCCATTGCATCTGGCAACCAAACATACAATGGAAGTTGTGCAGATTTCCCAAACGCTGCAAGCATCAATAAGTAAGGAATCGCATGGACTGTCCAATCACCAAACGACGTTTCGTATTGATGACTAGCAAGTGCAGTTGCAATTCCATCATATTGCACTGTTCCAAAGGTAGACCAAATTAAGTAAATAGCGAGTGCTAGACCAACATCGCCAATTCTGTTCACGATAAATGCCTTTTTTGCAGCTGCTACCGCAGATGGTTTTTGATAAAAATACCCAATCAACCAATACGAAGCAAATCCAACGCCTTCCCATCCGAGGTAGAGCAAGAGCAAGTTGTCGCCCATCACAAGGCACGTCATGGCAAAGAGGAACACACTCACACCTGCAAAGAAACGGGTGTATCCCTTCCCTACATCGTGTTCCATATATTCAGAGGCATACAACGAAATAAGTGTGCCAAGCCCAGTGACAAACAACATCCAGAGTAATGTCAATGAGTCTATGTATAGTGCAAAGTTTGCTACAAATGACCCTTCAGCCCAGTGCACTTGTAACCAGTCGAAGAGGTGAATAATCACTGGTTGTTCGTACCCCTGCCATAAAAGCACTGTAAGTACAAATGACGTCCCTAGACAAATAGTTGTGATGATTGCCGGTGCTTTGGTTTTAACTCTACAAGCTGCGCAAAGTCCACACAATGCAAGTGAGATTAAAGGCAGCCATAAAATAAAACTTGCCCAGCCGAGCGTGTCGCTTTGAATTACTTGTGAAACTGGGACTGCGGGCATTGCAAGTATGTTTGGAATAATTTGAAGCAATGACGTCATTCGTTTAACTCTCCAAATGCGTCAGCATCTAATGTGTCTTGTTGCCGATGGAGTAGCACCACCAAAGCTAATGCCAATGCTGCCTCAGCAGCTGCAACTGTGAGGATAAAGATGACCATAACCTGGCCAGAGTAATCGAATAAAAAGCATCCAATTGCAACGAATGCGACTGCAGCTCCTTGGAACATAAGTTCGGTGCAAAGGAACATCACAATTAAATTACGTCGTACTAAAAAACCAACCAAGCCGATAGCAAGAAGCAACCCACTTACAATGAGATATCCAGAAAGTATTGCGGACGTCATCAGGATTGATCCTCAGCTTTATCGCTCTCAACAAATAGCTTTCTTTTTTCTTGATTGCCAAGTTCAATAGCTCTGCGAGCAAGAACTGCTGCACCAAACATTGCCATGAGCAAAATAACTCCTGCAAGTTCAAGACTTACAGGAAAATCGTTTACAAGTGACCATCCAACCTGTTGGGTGTTGCGTGGCAATAGTGATACTGGAAGCTGCAACTTCGTTCCTTCTGAGGAAACTACATAGGCTTCATCACCATCATGACGAATCATGTTTCCTTGAGATGATGCTATGGGCGGCCACGCGAATGTAGTGTCAATTTCCATTACACTTGATTCAAATTGTTCGGGCAAATTTTCCAGGGTAGACCATTGTGATTGCGGGTCACCTTGAGTAGGTAAGGCAGATGTTCCACCCACAACAGTTCCTGTGATAAGGCAGAGCAATAAAAATCCAACCCCCACTGCAGCTGCTGGTTCACGCGGAACACGATCATACAATGCTTGAGTTTCCGGATGTTCCGGATTGTCAGCTTGATTCGAAAGCATCAACACAAACATATACGTAATTAAAATTGCACCTGCGTACACAATGATGAGTGCAAATGCCATGAACTCTGCTTCAAGAAGTAAAAACAATCCCGCTGTTGCAACTACCACCAAAATAAAATACAAGGCACTGTAGACTGGGCGACTATGTGTAACCATTCGAAGAGCTGCGCCAATTGCGCACAAACTAAAAATGCTAAAAAAGATTCCCTGACTCAAATCAACAAATTCTGAAATAGAACCCACTACCAACCCCATAAGCCATCCTGCAGCAGCTACACCAAGTGCAATCATCGCAACCTGCACGGCCACTCTTGAAGATGTTGAGGAGGGACGAAGAGCAGCATATATAGCCAAGGCTATTGTCAAGCAAGCGATGTAGGGGAGGAACAAGTCCATTCGTAGGGGTAAATCTTCTATCTATGGGAAGGATAATTAACTCAAAACGGGCAAGATATGTCCATTAGTGCCGATTCGCAACCACTTTGACGGTTAAAGGTAGAATGGATTCAATGGAACAATCCTTTAAGAGCAGAATCCCAAATGCAATCACGATGTTAAGGATTTTTATTGCTGCTGCCTTCTTTGCAGTACTCGGTGCTTATCGGTTTCCAGACCAAGGAATTCTCTGGGGAAACGTGGCAATATGTCTTTTTGCACTTGCTGCAATGACCGACTTTCTTGACGGTTATCTCGCACGGAAATGGGACGTTGTTTCAATGTTTGGTCGTCTGATGGATCCATTTTGCGACAAAGTATTGGTTCTTGGTACCTTTATTTACTTTGCGGGTCCTAGGTTCAGTGTTGAAGCGTGGGTAGAGGGTGATCATCTATTGACAATGGCTACTGGGATCTATCCATGGATGGTCGTTGTCGTCATTGCAAGGGAACTATTGGTAACTTCGATTCGGGGTGTCTTGGAATCAATGGGACACAAAAGTGGCGCAAAATGGTCCGGAAAAATCAAAATGATTTTTCAATCAATTGCGTTACCGTTAATTCTTCTTCTGGTTGTTAACTTCAAACCAGACCAGCACGCTAACGTCATGCTAACTATTAACCTCCTTGCTTGGCTCTTATTACTCATAACTGTCTGGTCTGGCTTACCTTATATGACCGGCTTACTATCTTTGATTCGAGATAAATCATGAATAACTGGCTAAAATTGATGTGGTGTACCGCGGGAGGTCTTGGGTTGCTTCCGAAAGCTCCAGGAACTTGGGGTTCACTTAAGCCGCTCGCAGTTGTTTTGGTTTGCGGGCATTTCGGAATCCTTCAAGGATGGTTAATTGGAATTCTTATAGCAATTATTATCACATCGTCTATTGAAACCATTTACTTGTTCCCGTGGTATTCACACCATTTCGGCTCAAAAGACCCACCACAAGTAGTCAGCGATGAAACAGCCGGCCAGTCCATTGCTCTGCTTGGAATGGCATGGTTAGAGCCAAGTAACCACGTAACTCCTACTATTTGGATTTGCCTAGCAATAGGTGCGTTCATCCTATTTCGACTTTTTGATATTTGGAAACCTTGGCTAATAGATAAATCCCAATTTCTCCCTTCTGGTTGGGGCGTCCTCATGGACGACATTATCGCCGGAATCGCTTCTGGAATTCTTATCTTCATAGCCGCCACAATACTCGGATAAAAATAAACGACCCGCGGGATTGTTTATTAGGAATTAGAAACGCCACA
>CAZQGB010000016.1:0-30138 GCA_964592615.1 uncultured Isosphaeraceae bacterium
CCTGCGCATGTGTATCGTTACACAGGTGCTTGTGGCAACTTCGCCATGGGAACGTACGATCCGTTTGATCCTGAATCAGTCGATACACCCGGATCTGAAAATCCAGCCTGCCCATCTGATTGCCCAGCGGACTTCGATGGAGATGGAATTGTGGGTGTTTCTGATGTTTTAGCGCTGATTGCCGGCTGGGGAGGAAATGATCCACAGCACGACCTTGATGGAGATGGTACAGTTGGCGTTGGTGATATTCTGTTAATGATTGGTGCATGGGGTCCCTGTTAATCACAGGATCTACTGGGGCAACCTAGAGAGAGGAGAGCCCTCTCGCACAACGCGACCCGCCTTTGGCGGGTCGTTTTTTTTTGAGGTGTTTCGTTCGTTAGAGCGGGAATATATAAACTATCCCGCGGGTCGTTTATTGCTCTGAATGAAGTTAGAGGCGCTCGGTTAGGGTTAAATCTAATGTTACGATTTGGGCATCTTCCTCTTGGATCCAACCAGTCGAGCCGTTGGGTAATTTGATATGCAGCCAATCGGGCCGTTGTTGAATAATGTCAAATTCAATTCCTTCATGGAGTGGATCTTTCAACATCGGTGCGTAGCTCAATCCGTTACCCTTGCGGACAATAACTTCTTTGGCGGTGAGTACGCCGTGGTTTTGATATTGGTCAGAAATATCTATCCCAACACTTACTCCGAGTGAAAGAGCAATACAACCAAGTGAAATTGAGATTGTTTTGAACCCTGGAACCCTTCTAAACAAACGAACTGAAACAAGAGCCCAGCATGCAAACCAAAAGGTAATGCCAACTCCAAGACGAACTTGAGTTGGTAAGGATTCATGCCAGAACGCTAGTCGCTTTAAGATAGAAGATGTGCCTTTGGCAGTAATTGGATTTGTAACTAAAGTGCGAGCATATTCCAGGTTCGCTTGAAGTCTACCATCTGAAGGCATGTATCTTTGGGAAGATCGGTATGCAGCAATCGCTTCGCCTATTTCGCCAACTTGAAGTTGAGCATTTCCAAGGTTGTACCAAAGTTTTCCATTTTCGATTCCATCATCTACAAGAAGTTGGTACCGATTTGCTGCTCGTCGGAATAAATCTTTTGAAGCGACAGGGTCAGAGGTTTGAAGTAGAACGGCATTGTCGTACGCGTTTTGGGCTTCAGTAAGAACAGCATCCTGCTGATCATTCGAGAGGTGAATGTCTTGAGGAGATGAGGCAAGAATACAAAGAAGAGCAGGAATTAAAATCATGGTATACGCTCCACGAGAGTTTTTGCATCGTCTGCAAGAGTGCTGTCATTAAGTCCCCCGAACTGAGCAGCATCACAGCGTTGAAGTAGAGATTTTATTTCCACGGAAACAGTTTTATCTTTTTCAAGCGCTCGAAGTGCTTTTGAAATTTGTTGTACTTGCTCTTGACTTTTTGCATTTGAAAGAGAGCGAATGGTTTGTATTGCTGCCTTCTTCGATGATTTTAAAATTGAAGCTTCACTCTGAGCCCTTCGTCGAACCAAAATGAAGCAGCCAAGTGCAGAGAAAACAAGTGGGGGGAATGAAATTGTTGCAACAAGAGCGGGAGTTACTTCAGTCGTTTGAGATTTTAGAAGTTCACTTCCTGTGTAGTTTGCAAGGATTCCTCCATCAACTTCAGTTATCTGTTGCTGCTCAATAGGCGTGCTTTGAACTTGTCCGCCAACAAGGTCGTTTGCTGAAACTGTTGCGACAGTATCGACTGTGATTGGAATTGCGTTGGTCCAAACAGTAGTGTACGTTTCTGTGACAGGGTCAAAACTGCTCAGAGGAAGTGGTGGGATTTCAGTTATGCCACCACTGCGAGGTCTGATTGTCTCAGTAAATGTTTTTGTGCGACCTTGAATCGTTCCACCAAGTGGTTTATCTGGAACTTTGAATTTGCTCGTCAATGCTGTAACACGATCTAGCGCTGGTGCGGAAAGGTAATCGAGATTCACAGGGCCAGAAGATAAGTCAGTGACCCGCATGGTTAATGTAATAGGTTCGCCAGCGTTGACATGGGTTGGTTCTGCAACAACCCGAAAATCAAACTGACCAACAGCACCGGAATACCACTCAGGGCGATCGTTTTCAGGAGGTGTTAAAACTTCTATCGTTGGCATCTCTGCTTGAGCGCTGATAAGTTCTGATTGATCCACAGTTAAGGATGAACCCCCAAAGAAGCCGGTGCTTCGTTGCCTAGAAAGTGAAATTGGATAGTTCGCAATGATTGAAATGGGGTCAAAATGGAGTGTGCCTGTTGTTTCTGGCCATGTTGTTGCCTGAACGGTATATACATAGAAAGTTGCAGGGACACCCTCTATAGAAGTGCCTTGGATTGTTTGTACTTGTGCTCTGCCATCTTGCAGCGCTTCAGTGAAAAGTCCAAAAGAAGAAGTGTTGCTAAAAAGTGAAAACATGTCTCTTGCGTCGAGAGTGACGCCAAGATTCTTGTCAGTAAATTGTTCGACGAATATTTGTAATGTCATATCAATTGGTTGCCCAAGATAAACATTGCTATTCGTTCCTTTAACCTGAACTTTAAGTGCTCCACTTGTTGGAGTCTCAACAATTTCTATGGTTTTTGGAACAGTTTGAAAAGCTTTTCCATCAGCGATGAATGTAATTGCTGGAATATCTAAGGAACCGACTCGTTGAGGAGTTAGATAGTAGGTGAATTTAATTGTTGAAGTAGAGGTTACTTTTCCATTTATAAAAGTGGTTTGAGAAGATGTTTCAGTTCCAGGCTTACGTGAAATTGTAAATCCGTCAATATCTGGAATTGTTGGTTCTCGATCTGTCTTTACATCTTTGTACACGACAACGAGTTTCAATGGAATACCGATGTAGCCCTGATTCTGTGGCATGTCGACAAAGACTTCTTGAGCAAAAGAAACAGAAGAAAAAAGTGAGAAAGTGATAAGGAGAGTGAAGAGATATTTCATAGCTATTACCAATCCTTTCCTACTGGGACTCTATTTGCTGCTCTGCGTGCAGCAAGTGCTTTTCGTCGTTGTTGTTCCTTGTCACGAATGAGTTGAAGTAGGCGGTTTGCTTCATCTTCAGAAAGGCGTTCGCCTTCATCCTTAATACTTGTTGATTGTCCCTTGGACTCATTCATTTCTTCTTCGATGGATTCTAACGCTCCATCTTCTGGAGGTTCTTGTTTTTGCTGTTGTTGTTGGTCCTGTTGCCCTTCTTGAGTTTCATCTTGTGTTTTTTTGGATTCGTTTTGATCGCTTTGTTCTTCAGATTTTTGCTCCTCAGATTTTTGATCATCTTCGTTTTGCTTACTTTCTGTGTTATCTTCGCTTTGCTTATCTGAATCGCCTTTTTCTTGGTCTTGTTTTGAATCCGAACTATCTTTATTTTCTTCAGATTCTTCGCCATCTTGTTTTTGTTGTTCTTTTTCAGATGACCCATCGTCTTTTTGTTCTTGGTCGTCTTTTTGTTGATCTGCAGACTTCTCGTCTTGATCTTGCTGCTGTTGATCGTCTTGTTGCTGTTTCTGTTGCTCTTCTTCCATTTTTTCTTGCATTTGATTCAATTGTTGCAACATGGACCAAGCAAGTTCGCCATTTGCCCGAGCGTCCATGTCAGTAGAATCATTCTTGATAGCAGAACGATAACTATCTAGTGCGTGCTTGATTTGGGTTTTTGCATCTTCGAGTGAAAGAATATCTTCATTGCTTGGTGCTTCAGTTCCAGTGCCTTCAAGTGAAGTCATTGTTTGTTGATAGATAGAGTTTCCCAAATTGAAAGCACTGTATGTTTTCAAAGTTGGGTCAGTTGAAGACGCCATCGCGTTATCAAATGCTTGTGAGGCGATGTTATATTCACCTAGATTGTAGTGTGCAACGCCGCGGTCATACATTGCTTCAGGAGTCGGCGTTGATTCAATGCGAATGTATTCATCAAGCGTGTTGGCGGCTTCCTCCCAATTGCTCTGTGAAAGTTGAGTGTCTGCAGATTCCAACAACGCTTCAGGTGATGTTGCAACTAAAATGGATAATAGAAGTGAATGAAGAATCATGCCGTCACCTCATACGCTCGTCGTGAAGTTCTGTTCTTCGATCGAAGAGAAAGCCATGAATCTCCAAGTACTATAAGAAGTGCTGGAAGAGCGAACCATTGAAAGCGAGGTATGAACTGTTCAAGTTTCACACTGTCAAAACTTTTTCCTGCATCTGTTGCAATACGTTGCGCATATATTGAAGCAAGGTCAAGGTTTGCAGTCCCGGCTGGGACAAAAGCTCCTCCGCCTGCAGTTGCAACGTTTGTGAGTTCTTCAGGGTTCATGACGGACCATACTTCTTGACCTTCATGCATGATAAATGCTGGCTGACCATAACGTGTTGTTGGAATTCGAGCACCAGTTATTGGATCACCGATGCCTACCGTGTATATGTTGATGCCTGCTGCTGAGGCTTCTGCCGCAGCTTCGGAAGGAAAACTGCCCATGTCTTCCCCATCAGTGAGCACGATGATTGTTTTATGATCTTGTACTTCATCGGTGAAACTTTTCTGTGCAAGACGGATGCCATCACCAATCATAGTTCCCCCTCGTTTTACACTTCGGGGAGAAACATCATCAAGTGCAAGCCGCAACGAGCCATAATCTAGAGTGAGTGGAACTGTCACCGTAGCGTCTCCGGCAACAGTGATTAAACCAGCGCGGTCACTACCCATAACACCAAGGACATCGGTAATAGCAGTCGTCGCTCTTCGTAGTCTATTTGGTCGAACGTCTTCTGCAAGCATCGAACGTGAGACATCGAGTACAAAGAATGTGTCAATGCCTTTTTGTTCAACTTCTCGGTACCTAGTTCCCCACCGAGGGTCTAAAAGAGAAAGGCAAAGAAGTGCCGCTGATAGTGTTAGCAACACAATTCTGAACTTTCTACGACTTTTGGAACTTGAATTTGTAAGTCGATGCACAAGTCGTGGAGAAGCGATTTTCTTTAAAAGAGTGCTTCGCCTTGCGTACCCCATCACTAGAATAATGCATAGGGCGATGACAGCCCAGAAGTACAAGGCATTGTTTGGATTATTGAATTGTAAGTCCATCAATCTAGAATCCTGTAGTACGTAGAACGGAGAATGACATCGCATAGGAAGAATGCGAATGCAACGAGAAGAAGTGGTGGGACTATAAAACCAGCGATGTACACGCTCTTCACAGCCATATCCACATGGTTCACATACGTCCTCTGAGTAATTTCTGTGCGTTCCATTTCATCGATTGCAGCATAAATTTTTTCTAAAGATTCTGTGTCGGTCGCACGGAAATATTTCCCACCAGTTGTTTCGGCAATCCCTTCAAGAGTTTCTTCGTCGATTACAACGGGCTGATTCCTCATTGTTTTTCTACCAAAGAGATCAACGGTTGGATAAGGCGCCCACCCGTTTGTTCCCGCTCCGATTGTGTAGACCGTGATGTCCATTGCAGCTGCAATATCTGCCGCTGTTTGAGGATCAATATCACCAGCAGTATTTTCGCCATCGGTTAATAAAATGATAACTTTGCTTTGAATAGAATTACCAGAGTCTGATTTTATGCGTTCATCAAGTGATGAAAGTCGCTCAACAGCGAGTGCAATTGCATCACCGATTGCTGTGCCATCTTCCCCTCGTTCGGTGACAATTTTCACGCCATTTAGAACATCTGTAACAAGAAATTCGTGATCGAATGTCATTGGGCAGTTGCTATCTGCAAAGCCAGCAAAGGTTACAAGTCCAATCAAATCCCCGCTTCGACCATTGAGAGATCCCATGCCTTGGATGAAGTCGCCAGCGACTCTACGTACAGCAGTAAGTCGGTCGACTGCAGTTCCGTCAATTGTAAAGTCGTGTGCCATCATGCTTGATGAACGGTCAATAACAAGTTCAATCGCAACACCGTCTGCGCTTTGTTGCGTTCGCTCGAACCTTTTTTGTGGTCGTGCGATGCATACAATTAGAAGCGTGAGAGCTAGCAATCGAAGGAGTGAAGGAACCCAAGCTGTTTGGCTTCTAAACGTCGAGGGAAGTAATGAGAGGTCGACTGCGCTGGTGTACGTGACCCCAGTTTTGTATTTAGTTCGAGTCCAACGCCACCAAATAAATGGAATGACTAGAAGAAAGAAAAGGAGCCATGCTGAAGGTGAGTGGAATGTCATGCGGCGACCTCCATTCGTGTTTGATCCACACTAGGAATAGTGTTTGTTACAAATTGCTCAGCTCTATCGATAGCGTCATCCCAAGTATTAGTATTTGGTTCAAAACGTGCAAATTTTACAAGGTCAGCGGCAACAAGAAAATCTGCGAGTGCTCTGCGGTCAACGTGTTCAAGTTTTGGGTTTTCTTTTTCAGCGATTAAAAATTCTCTTGTTGTTTGTCCAGTTGCTGAAATGTGGAATCGTTCTTCAATATATGTTCGTACAATATTGCTGATGGTGGTATAGAACTGCTGTACTTCAAGATTGGTATTTCGTAAATTTTGCAACTCTATTGCAGCTTTAATGTGTGGAGGAACAATAGTTTTCTTTCGGGTGAAAAAGAAACGAATCAATATAAACAATACAGCGCATATGATTCCAACTATGAGAATGGTTGACCACCAAGTTGATTGTATTAGCGGGACGCTACTTCGTATGCCACGCAAATTCATCTCTTGAAGAGTGTCTCCAGCGACAGAATTGACGTGTACTTGGATTGGTTCAATAGCAATGTCACCAGTTTGCCCGCTAGAGTTCGTCCAGTGAATCACGATATCAGAAACTTCTGTCGCAGATGCGTCAAAAGTATCGAGTTGCATTGACCAATACCATAGCCGGCCTTCATCGCTCGGAACGTCAAGGAGTGTCGATTTCTCATTGACAACAAAGGAGCCAAAGTCCTCGCCATTTTCTAGTGAAAGTTGCATGCCGTTTTCACTTGTTGCTTCAATTTGGAGGGTAACAGGGTCGCCGACCGTGAACTCAGTTGGCTCAAGTGTCGCAATAACTGAAACGCCATCTTGAACAGTATGAACGGTTTCAGCAATTGAGGCGTGTGCGAGAGAGAGCGAAAATAAGATGGTGAGTATGTACTTCATGCAGTTTGTCTTCCCTCCCGTCTTCGAAAGAATTGACGTAATGCATTTGTAAAAGGTTCGCCAGTTTTTGCATGAATTTGATCTACATTACATCGTTGCAATGTTTGTTCAACTGCTATTTTTCTTTCAGCAGCAAGTTGTGACCATGCATTTCGTACTCGTTTGCTTGAAGTGTCTAAGATTCTCATCTGCTGCGTCTCAGGATCAACGATTCTCATTAGCCCAACATTTGGAAGTTCGTGCTCCGCTTTGTCATCTGTGCGAACCGCAACGACATCATGTCGTCTATTTGCAATTTGAAGTGGCTTTTGCCAATTCCGATCTTGCATATCAGAAACAAGAAAAACGATGGAGCGTTTCTTTTGAACTTTGTAAAAAAATTCAAGTGCTCCTGAGATATCAGTCCCGCTACCTTTAGGTTCAATAGCAAGAAGTTCTCGAATGACACGAAGGACGTGCTTTGTGCCTTTTCGTGGAGGGATATATGCTTCAATTCGATCAGAAAAACAAATAAGCCCAACCTTATCGTTGTTTCGAATTGCTGAAATTGAAAGTGTTGCGCATATTTCAGCAACTAACTCATCTTTAAATTGTTTGTGTGTGCCAAAGTGTTGAGATTGACTAACATCTACAAGAAGCATCACAGTAAGTTCACGTTCTTCTCGGAATAATTTGACGAATGGTTCGCCAAAACGCGCTGAGACATTCCAGTCAATCGTGCGAACATCATCGCCGATTTGATAGTGGCGAACTTCTTCAAACTCCATGCCCTTGCCCTTAAATGCAGAGTGGTAGCCACCTGCGAGCACATCATCGACGAGTCGTGAGGTTCGAAGTTCGATTCGCCGTACCTTTTTTAGAAGATCTTGGGGAATCATGTGTTGTAGTCCTATGGTACTGGAACGAAGTCTAGAATCTTTGAGATAACATCATCAGAAGTTTTGCCTTCTGCTTCAGCTTCATACGTTGTTGCAACTCGATGACGAAGAACATCGTGAGCGAGGTCTTTGACATCTTGTGGTGTTGCATAACCTCGTCCATCTAGAAATGCATTTGCTTTTGCGCACAATGTCAACGCAAGGGTTGCTCGTGGTGATGCGCCGAATTCTACGAATTCAGCAAGTTCCTCAGAGACACGTTCTGGTGTTCGTGTCATCTGAACAAGGTCAACAATATAGTTTGCTATTTGATCATCAATATAAATTTGATCAACGAGAGCTCGTGCACTAGCAATGGAATCTGGTTGCATGACACATTCAACGGTGTTGCATTGAGAGGTTTTTGCCATCCGTTTTAGTATTTCACGTTCTTCATCGCGGTTTGGATACTCCACAATAACTTTCATCATGAAACGGTCAACTTGAGCTTCTGGAAGTGGATATGTACCCTCTTGTTCAATCGGGTTCATTGTTGCAAGAACAAGAAAAGGATCTGGAAGTGTAAATGTATCTGTTCCAATCGTAACTTGCCTCTCTTGCATTGCTTCAAGTAAAGCGGATTGCACTTTTGCAGGTGCACGATTAACTTCATCTGCAAGAATAATGCTCGAGAATATCGGGCCCTTGTTTACAACAAACTCACCCTTGTCTTGTCGATACATAAGTGTCCCTGTCAAATCGGCAGGAAGAAGGTCGGGTGTGAATTGCAGTCGTTGGAAGGAAGTGTTAATTCCTTTTGCTAAACTTGAAACCGCAAGTGTTTTTGCTAGTCCAGGAACACCTTCAATGAGAAGATGCCCATTCGCTAATAGGCCAATAAACATGCGGTGAAGTAATGCGTCTTGCCCGACAATAACTGCATGCATTGAGTTTTGCAGTTGTGTGAATGGCTCAGAAGCCGTTTTTACTTGTTCGCCAAGAGCTTGGATATCGGTATGTGTAGGGTTTGTCATAGGTTTAATGAGGTTCATAGAGGGGTCATACGCCCATTATTTTACGGTGGTTCAGAGAGTAGTGGAGTTTTTTTGAAAAAACCTCTACAATATATTTATGCAAGAAGATACAAAAATCCAGGGATGTCTCGTTTCTCTTCATTGGCCAAAAGGCAATGCTGATGCAACCTTAGCAGTCGATTTGACAAAGCTGCAACAAGCAAAGGCGGAGATTGAAGATGCATCGGGAGTAACACATCGCATTGAGGTTTGTGTGTGTTGGGACGCAGATTATCTTGTTGGAAAAGAAGTTGTCGCAAGATCAAGTGACGAAGGCGTTTTGCTTTCCGAAATTTGAATCCCAGTAAAGCCCAAGATATAAATGCAATAAGTTCTCGTGGAGAATTCCGTAGTTACCCACGTTCAACTAAACGGTCAATCAAGAAACTAGATTGTTCAAGGGCTTGCTCGGAGAAATTCCCAAAGTGTTCATGCACTTGCGTGAATAAAGTTCTAAACCGATCGCGATCTTTATCAAGCACAATCTCTCTTAGTTCATCACCTGCATTTTTAAGTGCTTGAAGGACATGAGATGTTTCTGGATTATTCATTTGAATTGACGAGTACAAATCTGCTGATTGTGCAAAGTGTCTTGCCGCCATCAACAATTCCATCAAGTAGATTGGTGAAGTGAATTCAAGGGTTCGGTGGATATCAACATCAAGCTTTTGTATAGTTCTACCTAAGACCTCAGTTGTTTGGTGCGTAAGAACTTGCACGATACCCATTGCCTTGTCGTGTTCTGCTGCTGTGGTATCTAAGATTGACAGACCCCTAGCGTTAAAAATGTTGCAGAGCCATTTGTGCCACTGGGCAGCATCTCTTGCACACACAACTGCAATTCTTTGCCCTTGGAGTGAATGCACGCTAGGGCCAAATAGAGGGTGCGTACCAATTACGCTGCCTTCAAAATAATCGAGCATGGCTTCTATTGGTTCCACTTTTGTGGAAGTGACATCAAAGAGGAGCGCGCCTTTTCTACAATGAGGTCCAACTTCCTTGATTACATCTATGGTCGCTGCGATTGGCACTGTAATTGCAATTACATCTGCATCCTTAACAGCTTCAACATTTGTTATGGCAGTGTCAATGTCTGCAAGAATTACGGTATGCCCAAAGTCACAAAAGAGGGTGCTAAGCAATTGCCCCATGCCACCATGGCCACCAATAATTGCGATAGTTTTTGGTTCCATCTCTTTGGGGGCATCGGCGCCAAGTGCAGCTTGGCGATCTCTACTTGCCCAAAGGATGACACGAAACAGACTTTCAATAACCGATGAACTCATCCCAACTTGCAGAGCTCGGTCGCTACGGTCTTTAAGCAAACTCGCTTCTCTGGCATAGTCTCGGATACCAAAACCAGTTATTTTTTTTACCTGAGCGACCCGTTCAACAACATCATTTCTCTGGGAAAGTAAGCCGAGAATCTGGTGGTCAATTTGATCGATTTCCTCCCTCAGTGGAATTAGAGCATCTGGTACAGAATTATGTTCGTTATGTTGTTCCATTTTGATGCTAGGCAGGGTACCATCTTTACTTACCTTTATTTAACGGAACCCAAAAAAATGACTACTACACCTTGTTGCCCTACGACCGATACCGATAGCCAATTTGTCCAAGATTTTATGGGGCAAGTCTCTGAGAGAAACCCACATGAAACGGAGTTTTTGCAAGCAGTTCATGAAGTAGTTACTTCACTTGAGGTTGTGCTGGAGGGACGCCCGAACTATGTGGAAGAAAATATCCTTGCCCGTATAGTAGAACCCGAACGAGCACTGCAATTCAGGGTTCCTTGGGTAAATGACAAGGGCGAAGTACAAGTCAACCGTGGATTTCGAGTGGCATTTAATAGCGCGATTGGCCCCTATAAAGGTGGGTTACGTTTTCACCCCACAGTTAATCTGAGTATTCTGAAATTTCTTGGCTTTGAACAAATTTTCAAAAATAGTCTGACAACTCTACCAATGGGTGGTGGCAAGGGCGGTGCAGATTTTGATCCAAAAGGAAAGAGTGATGGTGAAGTGATGCGATTTTGCCAATCATTTATGTCAGAACTGTTTCGACATATTGGTCACAACACTGATATTCCTGCGGGCGATATTGGTGTAGGCGGTCGAGAAATTGGTTACTTGTTTGGAGAATATAAAAAACTTACAAATAGTTTTGTTGGTGTTATCACTGGGCGAGGTTTGGAATGGGGGGGAAGTTTGATTCGCCCAGAAGCAACAGGGTATGGTGCTGTTTATTTTGCTTCCGAAATGTTGGCAACTCAAAACAAGACGATTGAAGGTTGCACGTGCCTTGTTTCTGGATCAGGAAATGTTGCTCAATACACAACCGAAAAAATCAACGAGCTTGGCGGAAAAGTTGTCACCCTCTCTGACAGTAGTGGTTGGATTTTTGATGGCGAAGGAATTGATGCCACAAAACTTGCATGGATTATGGATTTGAAGAACAATCGCCGTGGTCGAATTGGGGAATATGTTGAACACTTCCCAGAAGCTGAGTTCCACCAAAGTGACAACTCTCTTGATCATAATCCTATGTGGGACATCCCCGCAGATTGTGCTTTTCCTTCAGCTACTCAAAATGAAATAAATGGGCTCGACGCAGAAAATATGCTAAAAAATGGCGTGAGGCTAATTAGCGAGGGCGCCAATATGCCAAGTACAACTGATGCCCAAAATCACTTCCTTGATGGTGGAATTCTCTATGGACCTGCGAAGGCCGCCAATGCTGGGGGTGTTGCAGTATCTGGTTTAGAGATGTCTCAGAGCAGCCAGCGGTTGTTGTGGACCCGGGAAGAAGTCGATGCAAAGTTGCGGTACATCATGTCCCGTATCCACTCACAGTGTATCGAAGCTTCCCATGAGTTTGGTTGTGAGGGTAACTATGTTGCTGGAGCTAACATAGCAGGGTTTGTGAAGGTCGCTCAGGCAATGATGGCACAAGGTGTCGTCTAAGCAAGGCATCTTTTTAGAGTTTTTTCTTTGATTTTGAACAATTCGTGCTATACTTATACACACGGCGGGAGTCGTTGCACTCACAGAGGAGTGGTGCAACATCTGAAAAAGTAATTACGAATCGGTGTATTGAACGCCATGATTCAATCGGCCTTTTTTGTTAGATTAGGCGAAGGTGTTGCTAAAGGAGCAATGTAACCATTGAAGACTATGACTATTGCATTTGGTGATCGTGTGACACATCCAAAATTCCCAGAGTGGGGAAGTGGAGCTGTCATAAAAGTAGAAAATACTGTTCAGCAAGGGCAGCCAACAACTCGTATTACCGTTCGATTTTCAAGTGCAGGTCTAAAATCGTTTGTTGGTAACCAACTTCCGCTTGAAGTTCTTGAAAACGGACATTCGATGCCAGGAGATGGTAATCGAAACCGTCCAGCGATTGCAGAAGTTGAAGACCTAGAACGGTCAGGGTTAACAGAAGCAGTTGAGCAAAAATTACTCGAGATAATGCATGCCATACCAATGGCGTGCCGTGATCCATTTAACACAGCAGAACACCGATTGAGAAGGACTTTGGAGTTATACAAATATGATATGAGCGGACGAGGATTGATGGAATGGGCTATGGCTCAAACAGGTATGGATGATCCGCTTACTCGTTTTAATCGAACAGAACTTGAAGTTTTTTTTAAACACTATTCTCAAGACTTAGATCAACATCTCTCAAAACTTCTTTCAGAAATGAGAGATGAAACTACAACAGTTCAACGTCTTGTTGCTGAGGCTTCGCAGCGTGCGAAGCGCGCTGTCGAAAAAATGAGTTGATTCAATCGCTACCGTTCTCGCCGAAGAAATGATTGTCATTGTCTTCATCACTTCTTGTGCTATCGCGACGAATTTGTTCCACAAGCTTACGTAGATAGATGTTCTCACGCCGAGTCGCCTCAAGGTCAAAGACCATGTACTTCACGCTCAGGCGTAGGTAATCCAAGGAATCTTGAAGTTTGGAAACCGATTCTTCTATTTGAGATTGTTGCCCCTTGTCATTCTTGCAGAGTTCTTCCAATTTCTCTCGATGTTCGGTTGGAAGTGTCTGAAGTTGCTCAATCAATCGACACATTCTATGTTCAATATTTCGCTCGTTCATTTGGTTCTCTCTGTTTCTCTGTCAACTTCTTTATTGTGTAGTTGTGACATACAGTTGCCACACACACACAACATGCACATACTTGAGCCCTCGTCCACCAATTGTGTATAAATTGAGTTGAATACCCTGAAAACAGCGATGCTCTCGGACGTTCTTTTCGGTTTGTAGGGATTATTGAGTTTTTAGTTCGGCAGGGTCTAGAAGAAGCGTTTTATGCCCCAAAAGAAACCAAGCAAAACAACAATAATAATAAACACGAACGCCCTGTGTCTGAAGGCGCGGTTGGCTTGGTTTTGATGGACAGTTCCACCTTGGAGCCATGTGTTGCAAGAAGGGCACTTCTCGATATCGTCCCAAATTTCTTTGCCACAATGTGGGCAATACCCCGTTTCATGTGAGGAAAATCGTTCGATGTCTTCTTGGCTTGGTCCTTCGTCGTGGTGCACCGTGTTGTCTCTTAGTGTTGAAGCAAGTGCTTCACTCAGGAAGCGTACTCACTAACTGCATTTGAATCGATTGATATGCTTTGTCTACGTCATAGCAATTGAAGTTGTAGGCGAGTGGGATTCGTCTATCAAGCCAAGGCAGTGTGCCAAGCCCTTGCCAAGGTTCATTTAAGGAAAGATTATTAACTGTGCCTCGCATTCGTTTGGGTACGAATGGAACCCAGCCAACATCAGGTAGCGCATACTCTCCCCAGACCATGTAGTAGGGATCTACGTTTTTAGTTCCAACGGCGTCCACATTCGTAATTCCAACAACGGGTCTTGCCGGTATGCCAGCTGATCGCAAGGTCGCAACACAGACACAGACTATATCTGTCTCCGATCCCTTTCCGTCCTGAACTGCACGTAACGCGCCTTTGACTTTTATGCCTGTTGTTATAGGATTAGCAGAGTTGGTGAAGTTTGCATATTGTCCATCACTTTTAACAAATTTTAAGCAGTATCGAATTAAGACTTTTGCAGCCGTGTGCACTGAAACAGATTTTGGGTTGCCATTTTCTTGAACTGCTTCTTTAAAAATATCCTGTTCAGATTCGATAAAACGTGATGGTTCAAGGTACAGAGCAACTGATTTGTCCCACGATTCTGGCCATGGGATAGAAGAGGCTTGGCGGTCGTTGAGTTTGCTAGCAAACGACATGGCATTAAAGCGAATCGTGTAATTCTGTTCAGGAATAAGCAGTTTCCACTGTCTTTGATCTTGAAGTGATTCCACACGGAACTCAACCTTCTTCGTTTCTGGGGTGCTCACAAGCACTGTGGAAAGGTCCACCTTGCACCAATTGGTCCTGGGCAAGAGTGGCCAACCGTTTGATCTCAGGGCGTTATGAGCATTAACTCGTATCTCATAAATACGGGCATCACCTCGTGTTAGAGGAGGGGAGGGTGGGTCATCGGTTGGGACTTGGGGGGCGATCATTCCAAGAGCAATTAAGCCCGTAAGAACAAAGATAAACCGACCCCTAGGTAGGGGTCGGTGTCTTGTGTTCTTTTGAGATGTAGTCAAATTCATGGTGCTTGTTAAAAGCGTTTACTTCATTGGTTCTTCCGCAGTGTCAATAGTAGCAGTGGTGTCACCTGTTGGTTCTAGCCAAACAACTGCTTCGGCAGCTGGACGCAAGTAGATTTCAACGCGACGATTTTCTTTCGTTCCGTCTTCGCGATTTTGCACAAGCGGTCGGTATTCACCGTAACCAGAGATTTCAAAACGCGCTGGGTCGACGCCATTATCTGCTAACGTTTTTACAACACTTACTGCACGTGCTGTGGAAAGTTCCCAATTGGTTGGATAACGTTGTGCAGAACTAGTTGGTTTTACATTGTCAGTGTGTCCCATCACGACAACTTCAAAGTTCACTGCTTCAGGTGAGTTTAAAATTGTTGCGACACGACTAATTAGATCTGTAGCGCTTTTCTTCAAGTTTGCTCTGCCACTTGAGAATGTGAAGTCGCTACCAAAACGAATCATTCCTGATTCTGCACTGAACCAAATATCATCTGGATAAGTCGCTGCTAGTGCTGCGAGTTGCCGTTGGGTTGCAATAGGAAGAGGACCAAACTTAATGTCCGTTACAGTCGTGAGTAGTGAATTGTTTTCAGCATCAATCGCATCGAGTTCACTAGCAAGTAAATCGTACTGGTCTTGAAGACGGTTCAAGTTAGCTACAGTTTGGTCTAATTGTCGGTCACGGTTTGCCAAGGCATTTGTTGCAGTGTTGCATTCAGTTTGAGCAATGCTGAGTTGTTCTTGGAGAGATAATGTAGTTGTACGAGCTGTGTCATATCGTTCGTGTCGAACGCAACCAGTTGCTGAAAGACCAATGAGTGTGATGATGCCCGAAGTGAGTATTGTTTTGTTCATGGTGAGAATCCTCCTCTTGTTGAATCAATTAATGTCGGGATCCGTCCCAACTTCAGGTACAGTGTAGCAATCCTTGAGTAAAGGAACAGCCATCTGAGACACAGAATGCCAAGAAATCTTCTTCATACCACTGCAATTGTTGACCATAGAGGGGTGATTGCCTCACCCGGAGCAATCCTTTTGGATGGCGATACTATCATCAAGGCGGGGACTCCTCAAGAAATCGGTCGTCCAGAAAATGCATCTGTTACCCAAATTGACAAAATTGTAACACCCAGTTTTGTGAACACACACACGCATCTTGATCTAAGCGGAGTAGGAATTGTGCAGAAGTGTCCTTCTTTTTTTTCTTGGGTTGAAGAAGTGGTGCTGCCTATTCGAAAAGAAACAGATTTGATTCAAGAATCAGTTTTGCAAGGAATTGAATTGGTCTACAAAGGCGGGACATCCATTGTTGGAGATATTTCTGGCACGCAAGAAGCAGCGGAAATTGTGCAGGATTCATCTTTACTTGCCACTACATTCATTGAGCTTCTCGGAACTGGAACACGTCAAAAAGCATGTGTTGAACAAATACAACAGTTGCCTGAGCAGTTTGGGGTTGAGCCACATTCACCATATTCCTGTGGTCTAAATGTGTTTGAAGAAGCGTTTTCAAGTGGGCGACCGGTTGCGATGCATCTTGCTGAGACATTGGAAGAGGTGGAATATGCTAAGAATCGTTCAGGAGAGATGGCGGCTTTTTTGCAACGCATGGGTGCTTGGAATGAAGATGAACAGGCCTGGGGCAATCATCCTATTGACGTAGTACTCAATCTCGCTGGAGATACACCATGTATTGCAGCTCATCTGAATTACATAGAAGATGCACACCTGCAACGACTCGCTGAATCCAAAATGACAGTTGCATATTGCCCAAGGGCAAGTGCGTACTTTGGGCATTCAGGTCATCGTTGGCAAGAGATGCTTGAAGCCGGTGTACATGTTGCAATTGGAACTGACTCGCTCCTATGCCTTGATACTCCTGATCGGATTAGTGTTATTGACGAACTACGTTTTTTATATAAACGTGATTGTCCAGATCCATTGCACTTACTTTCAATGGGAACGATTCATGGAGCAACAGCGCTTGGGGTAGAGCAAAGTCTCGTGACATTGCATTCAGGTGAAACGGCTGGTCTTCTTGCATTTGAGGTTCTTGGTGGACCACCACTGCAAGATATTTTGGAATCGAAGGAAATGCCAAAGTGGGTTCACGACCTTGTTTGACAAAAAGAAGTGGGGTAATACACAAAAAAAGCGCCTCCTGTGGCACAATTGCCGATTTCGCCGATATGATTGCGTCTTCAGATGAGCCACCACACGCTTACCATTCCATTTGATTGGGCCACGATTGCTCGTGGCACACCATACTTGCCAGCTGCTTTTGCATTTGTCCAAGATGGGCTTGGGTACACCGCTGAATTATTCGCGAACCGAGATGTAGACAGTTATGAACTTGAGGAATTTGATCGGCATGTGACCGGACAACAACTGTGTATGGGATTGCGTGATTTTGCAATAGATCGATTTGGATTGCTTGCCCCAGCCGTCTTAAAAAGTTGGGGCGTGAGGCGAACAGAAGATTTTGGCGCCATTGTATTTAGAATGGTTGAATTAGAATTGTTACGAACAAGTCCTCAAGATTCTGAAGAAGACTTTCGGGCGATTTTTCAATTCGATGAAGCTTTCCATGAACGAGATTTGGTGGATTGCATCGGTTCAAACCAGTAGGTGATTCGCTCATGGCTGGTGACTCAGAAAAACAAACAACACACGACATTACAAAGTTGCACCTTTGGCAAATTCAATGGGTGCGAGACTTATTGTTATTTGTAATTATTGTGTGCTCAATCTGGCTTGGCTATGCGATGCGAGATATTACTGTTCCGTTACTTGTCGCATTGCTCCTTGCATATCTCTTTGAACCGTTAATTTCATTTTTAGCGGACCATCCTAAGTTTCCACTTGGAAGAATTCCTGTAATCTCTGGAATCTTGTTGCTTATGTCTGCAGGATTATTGATTGTGCTTGCTGTGACTATTCCTCTGGTTATTTCTCAAACCTCATCACTTGTGCATGAAGTTCAAGATGGGCATTTGCGTGCGAAACTTGAACAATTCAACGAAAAATATGTGCCAGAGGATATTCGAGAAGAAGTGAGTCAATCGCTTGCATATTTGCCATCGGAGATCACTAATGGAGATGATACGGTCGTCAAAGAAGGCGACAAAGAGAACGCTAATTTGTTTTCCATTGCAAAAACAACAGGTGGCGTAGCGTTGGGACTTGTTGGGAGGGCTATAAGTTTTGCAATCTTGATTGTGTTGATACCGTTCTACTTTTTCTTCTTTAGTTTATGGTTCCCAAAGGTGGTGGAGTTTGCAAAGGGAATTGTGCCTGACCGAGGGAAAAACAATACCTTTTCGCTTTTAACAAAGATGGATGCAGCCGTTGCTGGTTTCGTCCGTGGAAGAATTGTGATCGCATTCATTATGGCAGTTTTGCTTGCAATCGGCTGGCTAATCGTGGGTGTCCCTTACGCAATATTGCTTGGTATTGGTGTCGGCATTCTTTGTTCGGTTCCATTTTTGGGTTTGGTTGGCATCCCAGTCTCAATAGGGTTGTTATTTTTAGATCAACTTGGAGTTCCCGAAGCAGACCGGATGTTGTGGTGGGGGATTCTGCTTTGGCCAACCCTCGTCTTTGCAATTGTTCAGGCGCTTGATGGTTGGCTTTTGACTCCTCTTATTGCTGGCAAGGCAACGAACCTAGACCCCGTAACCATTTTTGTTGCCGTACTAGCCGGCGGAAGTGTCCTCGGTGCGTATGGAATGTTGCTTGCTATTCCTGTCGCAGCTTGTATCAAAATACTTATCCAAGATCGGCTGCTACCAAAAATTCGTGCATGGGCTCGTGGTGATGCTGACGACCCTTTGCCATTCGACGATTAAATAAACTTTCCTAGCGATTATTTTTAGGAATAAGAAACGCCACAAAGCGATAAACGACCCGCGGGATAGTTTTTTAGGAATTAGAAACGCTACTTAATAACCCAGCGATTGTTTATTGAGGGGGTGTGGTTAACGACGTTTACGTTGCTTAAAGCGCTTTTTATGGCTTTGAGTTTTTGTTGAACTTCGACCACTAAGGCCAGCCAATGCTGATGGGTCAAGGTCGCCCCCTGCATTTTGTAAAGCCGCCATCTTCGACGCCATCCCTCCGCCAGCCATTTGTTTGGACATCTTTTTCATCATCTGAAATTGCTTTACGAAACGGTTTACTTCATTGTTATTTGTTCCAGAGCCAACCGCAATCCGTTTGATGCGGCTCTTGCCAAGAAGCGTGATGTCTGCACGTTCCTTCTTTGTCATTGAACTTGCGATGGCTTCAATTTGGTCAAACTGCTTGTCATCGACCTGCAAATTTTTAAGGGCTGACCCTACCCCGGGAATCATCCCAAGTATTTGTTTCATTGGACCCATTCGGCGAATAGACTTTAACTGTTTAATGAAGTCATCAACAGTCATTTTTCCGCTTGCCATTTTGTCGGCAAGTTTCATCGCGTCTTCTTCAGAAATTTCTTCTTGCGCTTTTTCGACAAGCGAAACAACGTCACCCATTCCTAAAATGCGACTTGCAATTCGATCAGGATGAAATTCTTCAAAGGCGTCAAACCGTTCGCCGGTACCGACGAATTTTATGGTTACGCCAGTTATTCGTTTGACTGAAAGTGCAGCACCGCCCCGTGTGTCAGAGTCAAATTTAGTGAGAATAACCCCATCCACTGCAAGTTGTTCATGAAATGTCCCGGCAGCATTTACAGCATCTTGACCAATCATCGCGTCAACAATGAGATAGACTTGATGTGGTTGTGTTGTGTTTTGAACGCCCCGAAGTTCCTTCATCAATTCATCGTCGATGTGCAAACGACCCGCAGTATCGAGAATGACAACGTCGACCTTATCTTTCCTTGCCTGTTTGACACCTCGTTTACAAACTCCAACTGCAACCCCAGTTGCAGTTCCATACTCGCCGCATTTTTCCGGCTCACTGTAACAAGAAACATGCCCAACACCTTTGCCATTTGTCTCAACATCTTGTGCAACAACTTCAAGTTGTTCTACAGCTGCAGGACGTTGGAGGTCTGCTGCGACAAGTGATACATTTTTACCCTTGCTTTTTAAATACGCAGCGAGTTTTCCACAAGTAGTTGTCTTGCCAGAACCTTGTAGGCCACACATCATGATTATTGTTGGTCCTGGATCAACAAGCATCACATGGCTATCAACTGGTCCCATGATATCTATCAACCGTTGGTTGACGATACCAATCATTTCCTCGCCAGGTTTTAGGGATGTTGTGACATGTGCACCTAATGCGTCGTTGACGACATTTGTACAAAACTCTGTAACAACATCGACATGAACATCTGCTTCAAGCAGGGCTCTGCGGACATCTTCCATTGCCTCTTTGACATTGGATTCGCTAATTTTTCCTCGACCAGAAAGATTTCTAATAGAAGAGGTGAGTTTGTTCGAGAGACTTTCAAACATAGGTCGTGTGCATTCTATCAGTTACGACAAAGCCAAGTTTGCAATTCATCATGTTTCAGGCAATTGATGCAATCTCTTGGTGTTGCCCATCCACGGCGTGCAGTAAGAATGCCATATTGCAATTGGTCGAAATCTTCTGGTCGGTGAGAATCAGTATTAATTGCAAGAAAGGCATTGCCATCGCAAGTTGCACGAACATGAGTGTCTCGCAAGTCAAGTCGATGGCTGTTTGAATTTAACTCAAGTGCTGTTTGGTGTTCAGCAGCAGCTGCAACAATTGATGGGATATCGAGTTCAAGCCCTTTTCGTTTGTTGATTATTCGTCCAGTAGGGTGTCCGATGATATGAACGAGTGGGTGTTCAATAGCAGCAAGAATTCGTTTCGTTGCATCAGTTGTTGTTTGTTGTAACGCGGCATGTGGTGACGCAACTACAATATCGAGCATAGCAAGAAGTTCATCGTCAAAATCGAGGGTTCCATCGGGCAAAATGTCTACCTCGCTTCCAGCTAGAATTGTGATTCCCTGCATTGTTTCGTTTATTTCATGAATCGAGTCAATTTGTCTTCGCAGACGATCAGGTTTTAAACCGTTTGCTTGAGCTTGAGATTGACTATGGTCAGTTACTGCAATGGTGTGATACCCAAGTTGCATACCCATCTTGCCGAGTTCTTCAATTGACATGTGTCCATCACTTGCCGTGGTGTGACAATGCAAATCAGAATATATGTCACTGATTGTAATAAGTGAAGGGGACTTGGAGACAGAAAATTCTCCATGATCTTCGCGAATTTCAGGGGGAATCCAGGGTAATTCAAGGTCCGCGTATATGGCTTCTTCAGTGCAACTAATGTTTGAAGGAGAAAGTCCATACTCATTGAGTTTTTTCTTCTGAGAAATTGCTTGCTCTCGAAGTGTAATGTTGTGTTCTTTGCTTCCTGTGAAGTAGAGAAGGGCTGCTCCAAACTTGTCATTGTCAACAATTCGAAGGTCGACTTGCATTCCAGAATCAAGACGAACACTGCATTTTGTTTTGCCTTGGGCAAGTATTTTTTCTACGTCTTGCATTTCACAAAATTGTTTTGCAAGTAATGATTCTTCAGTGGTACTTGCAAGAATGTCGATGTCGCCGATCGTTTCCATCCCGCGGCGCAATGATCCTGCGAATGTTATTTTTGTTACACCTTTAATTGTTTTAAGATGGTCGATAAGTCTGTTCGCAATTGGTAAAGCAATACCGATGCGAGTTCGGTCAGCATTTGATGCTAAAAATTCTATTGACTCTGAAATGTTTTGAATTGTTTTTGCACCCATGCGAGGAAGTGACTCTAGCCGGCCGTCCTTTATCGCCTCTTTTAAAGTAGGGATATCAACAACGCCAATCTCTTTCCAGAGTCTCCTGACTGTTTTAGCACCAATTCCCTGCACATTCATGATATCAAGGAGTCCACATGGAATGCTCTGAACCAGTTCGTCATAGTCATCCATCTTGCCAGTTTTTGTGTATTGTTGAATTTTCTTTGCGCTGCTTTTTCCGATTCCTGAAATCGAAGTGATGTCATCTAGTTCCCCGACATCTTCAACCAAATCTTCAAGTGCGCGGGCAACCTTGGTGTTCGCACTTATCTTGAATGCATTCTCACCCTTGATTTCAAGAATTGTTGCCATAGTATGAAACATTTTCGCAAGGTCAGTATTTGTTGACATTACGCGACATCTCCTAGCCCCAGAGCTTCCCCGTATGCTCGAAAGAGTCTTGCTTTTAACAATGGAGATTCTGAAATGGTCGGGTCACGTTGAATCCAATCGCTCGCTACTGAACGGGCAAGACGAAGAAGTTTAAAGTCTCTAGGAAGGCGAGCGACAGTAAATGGGGCAATGCCACTTTGTTTTGCTCCAAACAATTCACCAGGACCGCGAATTTCTAAATCACGTTCAGCAATGACGAAGCCATCAGTCGTATCAACGATAGCAGTAAGACGTTGAGATGCGTCCTCAGTCATAGGGCTTGCGATAAGTGCACAAACTCCTGGCTTAGACCCTCGACCAACCCGCCCTCGTAATTGGTGAAGTTGAGCAAGACCAAATCTATCTGCATGTTCGATGACAATCATTGTTGCGTTTGGAACATCGACACCAACTTCAATAACTGTTGTGGCGACAAGAACGTCAATATTCCCATCCCGAAAACCTTGCATAGTTTCTTCTCTTTGGGCAGAAGTCATTCTTCCATGGACGACTTCGACAATGGAGCCACGCAAGTGTCCCTCTCGCAAAGCGTTTGCGTGACCAGTTACGGACTTCAGACCCGATGCTGATTCTTCGACAAGAGGGACAACAACATAACCCTGCTGCCCTTGTTCTACAAGTGATTGCAAATATGCGTAGACTTTTTGTGCATCTTCGGGCTGCACAAGTTTTGTAGTGATAGGAGAGCGCCCAGGTGGCATTTCATTAATAGTAGATACGTCAAGATCACCAAAAATAGTAAGCGAAAGAGTTCTTGGAATGGGAGTAGCCGTCATGACGAGCGTATGTGGAATTGCAAAGTCATCGTCTGATTTGTTTCGAAGCGTTGCTCGTTGGTGTACCCCAAATCGATGTTGTTCATCCGTAATAGTGAGCGCAATGTTTGAAAATACGACATCATCAGTGAGTAGAGCGTGCGTGCCAACGACAATGTCTATTTCTCCACTGCTAATCTGTTCAATAAGCAACTTTCGCTCTTTCGTGTTCAAGGAACTCGTAAGTAAGGCGGTCTTGACATTTGTTGCTTGTAGGAGTTGAGAAATTGTTAGGAAATGTTGTTCGGCAAGTAGTTCAGTAGGAGCCATCATTGCGGCTTGATAGTTACATGTGACAGCCATTAACATTGCATGAAGTGCAACTACAGTTTTTCCCGAACCTACATCACCTTGGAGCAAACGGTTCATCGGTGTAGTGGTTGAAATGTCACAGGCGATTTCCTCGACTACTCTATCTTGTGCCTCTGTTAATTTAAAAGGAATACGTGCGGCGATACGCGATTTGACTTCTTTGTCCCATCGTAATATTGGAGCGTGCATAGTGTCGCGCCGTTGATGGCGTTTTACCATGACGCCAAGTTGAAGCAAGAATAATTCATCAAATGAAATTCTGCGTTTTCCACTTTTTGCCTCATCTTCTGTCTTGGGCTGATGAGACAAAGAATATGCTCTTGCTAATTCTGGCATGGCTAACTCTTGTTGCAATGATTCGGGAAGGTGGTCTTCTATTTCAAGGATTGCTTTGTCGAGCACGCTTTCAATCAGGCGTGCTATTACTGTTGATGAAATTCGATCGTTGCTCGGATAGACTGGGCGTAAGTCACGATCAACGAGTTCTATTTGTTCGTTTTCTTCGACCTCCTCCCAGCGTGGATTATTCATCTGCAGTGTTTCATTATGCCGTGAAAGTGAACCATGCAATCGAATCTTCATATCAGGATGCAGAGACTTGGCTATCCAAGGTTGGTTAAACCAATTGATATGAATCGTTCCGGTTTCATCTTCTGCCGTCCCTTCAACTCGGCTTCGTTTCCCTCGGCGCCATCCTGGTTTTATCTTCACGAGAGTTGCCTCAATAGTGACGAGTTCAGCCATCTTATCTTTCTCGCCGAGCATATTGTTCGCATCTTGAATGGTCATGCTTCCGTGGTGCGTTTCGTAGCGCATCGGTAAATGCTTGATTAGGTCTGCGACAGTAGTAATTCCTAAATCGCGTAGTGCCTCTGCCCGCTTAAAAGTAACGGTAGGTAAGTCGGAAACCAAAATCCGAAGCATGTTTTTTTCGTTAGTGTCTTGCATAGCCCCGCAGACAGGATACCATCCTTGGCGTGACTGATTTGTTCTCTAAACTAGAAACTACATCTGAGGCAATGAAACCCATTACTGTTTCGGATTTGAGCAAGAAAATCAACGATGTTCTTGATGGAAGAATTGGCAGAATTGACGTTGTCGGCCAAGTGAACAGCCCAAAACTTGGGAATCATTGGTATTTCACGCTCTCCGATGGTGAATCAAAAATTGATTGTGCGATGTGGGCTTCAAAAGTGAAGTCCAATGCGACAGGGAAACTTCAAGGGTGGAATCCCAAGCAGGGCGATCAAGTCATCATTCGTGGCACAGTTGGTCATTATGCAAAATTTGGTAAAACGCAAATCTATGTTGATCGTATTAAACCAGCTGGTGAAGAAAAGGGAGCATTGCAACTTGAGTACGAGGCGTTACTCAAAGAGTTTCGCGAAGCGGGTTGGTTCGATGAACAACACAAAAAAACACTCCCAAAATATCCTCAACGAATTGCAATTGTTACAAGTGCTTCCTCAGCAGCTGTGCAAGATGTAATTGAAACTGCGCGGAGAAGAATGCCTTCGGTGGAATTGTTGATTATCAATGTTGCTGTGCAAGGTGACGGCGCGGCACTTTCAGTGAAAGAGGCAATTGAGCGAGTTGATGCGTCTGCGAAATCAATGGGAATCGATGCAATTATTGTGACGCGAGGGGGTGGGGGTCTAGAAGAATTATGGTCTTTTAATGATCGCGGTGTTGTTGAAGCGGCGTTTCACTGTCAGACGCCAATCGTTGCGGCGATTGGGCATGAGTCAGACACCTCTATCATTGAACTCGTTGCGGATCATCGTGCATCAACACCAACACAAGCAGCAATGGTCCTCGTTCCCGATCGAGAAGAATTATTGCAGATGATTGAGCACGGGCATAATCGTCTTTTAAGCGTGGCATCAAGGAACCTTGAACGGTGGTGTTCTTCACTTGTGCTTGTTGAGCAAAAAATACAATCATCCGTGGCTTCTTTCATTCACCGCTTGTCATTGGTTGTCGCGACTCGTTTGGAATTACTTGCATCAAAACGTCCTCATGCATTAGTTCAGAATCGACAGAAGCAAGTAATGCTCTTGCAAGCATCTCTGCAGTCAGTAACAACGAAAAAATTAACGAGTCAAGCCCATCGACTCGGCTCGCTTGAATCTCGTTTAGAATCAATTGGTCCTCTTGAGGTGCTTCGTCGTGGATTCTCATTAACTCAAGATTCAAGTGGAAACCTTGTACGATCGAGTAAGAATGTGCAAGAAGGTGATCAAATTTGCACGGTTCTTGCTGACGGAAGTCTCAAGTCCAAGGTAGAGTGCGCATCATGAGTAAAGATAATTTGCCAAAACCTGAAAAGATGACTTTCGAGGAAGCATCAGAAGAACTCGATGCAATTGTGAAACGCATTGAAGAAGGTGATGCCGATTTAGAAAAAATGATGGAAGAACATAAACGCGGGCAGTTACTCGTAAAGCGCTGTAAAGAACTTCTTGAAAATGCTCAGCAACAAATACAAACGATGGAATCTAAAGACTTAACGTAATTCCTGCTGGGAAAGGACTCCCTACTTTTGCTTCTAGCAACGCACGCTACAATTGATCAACTCCTTTTAAAAGCAACATTGATGGAGCATCTTCCAGCATCGATTTTTGTGTTTGTTCTCGGTGCATGTGTAGGGAGTTTTTTAAACGTGGTGCACTATCGTTTGCCTAGAAACATGCGACTTCTTGTTCCTACGAGTAGTTGTCCATCTTGCAATCATCGACTTCGTTTCTTTAGAGAAAATATCCCAATACTTGGGTGGTTCGCAATTCGCGGGAAGTGTAGATACTGCAAGGAGCCGGTTTCATTTGAGTATCCGTTTGTTGAACTGCTTACTGCACTCTTGTTTTTGGTTTGCTATGTGTTGTGTTATTGGGTTCCAGAGTCCACTCCATTTTTAGGTGAAATATTTGGGCCATGGTGGCATGACAATGGAGTCGTTCGTACATTGCCAATGTTTATCGCACTGCTCACTTTGGTTAGCGGTTTGCTAGCGATGACCGTTATTGATGCCAGAACATTTACAATTCCAATCCAAATCCCAATCTTTATGACTCTTGTTGCTTTTCTTGCTGCTCTTTGTCAACCGTGGGTACACGTTCGACACACCCCGGATCAAATCTGGCCATATCCATTAATTGATTTGACGTGGTCACTTGCCGCCTTTTTTGGAATGGGTGGTGTTTTGTTTTCTACTTTCTTGTTAAGAATAGGCGTTTTGAAATACAGTTTTTCTGATTACGAAGAGTACGTTCAGGAAGATGAACTATTGGCGGTTTATCCTCATGCTCGGCGTGAAATGTTCAAAGAAATTATCTTCCTTCTTCCAATCGTGTTGGGGTTCATCATCGGCTGGGTTCTGGGGTATGAAAAGGGGGTGCCTTCGCTAGCTATTCAAGGAATTGCTGGAAGCATGCTTGGATACCTCGTAGGAGGAGGACTGGTCTGGGGCATTCGTATTTTGGGCACATTGGGCTTCGGAAAAGAAGCTATGGGACTTGGTGATGTCCACTTGCTCGCTGGTGTTGGAGCAGTCGTTGGGTGGTGGGATCCGGTCCTCATCTTCTTCATCGCACCTTTCAGCGGGTTGCTTTGGGCTGGAGTTTCAGCAATTCTTGTAAAGATAGGCAAGCAATATCGAGAGATACCGTATGGTCCACATCTTGCAATTGCGACATTACTTGTGGTTTTATGCCGCCCAGGCATTGATTGGGTGTGGTCAATCGTGATGCCAGAAGTCCAAATGTCGACAAACTCTACCTCTGAGGTCACCTCTGAGGCAACCTCCGTGGTCACCTCAGAGGTGACCACGGAGGTGCCTCATGAGATGGTCGTAAAGTTTTGAAGTTTTTTTGTATGCGTGGTCGATTTGACGGATGGGCCAAAAGAAGGTTCAATACACGTATCACCACTACCCGTTGGATACGGACAGTGAAACAGGATGTTTCTCTTGTGCTTGGTGAATAGTCCTCAGTAACGGAGAAAGGACACGCATGATGCGACACAAAACAATAATGGTAATTACGGGATTAGCAATTGGGTTTTCAATGTTTGGTTGTAAAAACAAAATGCAAACTGAAAACAACTTGCTAAAAAAAGAAAACGAAGAACTTCGATTGCAGTACAAAGAAGCAACAGCTGCATTGCTAGCTGCAGATGAAGATTTGCGAAGAACACAAGGCAACTTGCGATTCGAACAACAGCATAGTCAAGAACTTCAAACGGCACTCGATACCCGTCCAGAAACGATAAGTATCTTTGAAAACATTAGCGGTGTTGATGTCACGCTTCGAGATAAAGATTTGGCTATCACCGTTGCAAGTGATTTATTATTCAATTCTGGAAGTGCGACGTTGAAAAATACGGCGAAATCAACATTGCAAAAAGTAGCAACTGCGTTGAATTCAACATACCCAGATCAATCGATTCTGATTATGGGATATACCGATACAGATAAAATTAAGAAAAGTAACTTCAAGAGTAATTGGCATCTAGCATTTGATCGTGCTTGGTCAGTACGAGATTTTCTCGTTTCAAAAGGTGTGAACAGGGACCGAATTGCAATTGAAAGTTGGGGGCCATTAAAGCCACTTGCAACAAAAGCAGCAAGTCGACGTGTAGATATTGTTGTTGTAGACGATTAAATTAAGACTTTTTTTCTTGAACACGGCAAGCAGATAGAATCTGCTTGCCGTGTTTTTTATACCTCTCTTTGGTAAGATGTGGTTCTTATGGGAATTCACGATCGAGATTATGCAAGGCCTTCAGGTAGAAGGGGAGTATTTGGTAGAGGGATGCGCCAAAGGAAAAAAATGGCAGTCACAACTTGGCTGATTATCATCTGTGTTGCGGTTTTTATGATTGACCCATTTTTTAATTACTTTTTGAGAGAGTGGATGTATATGTCGACAGATCACGCTATCTGGGGCATTCAGTATTGGCGTCTTATTGGATTCCAGTTCCTTCATGCCAATATGCAACACCTACTTTTCAACATGATTGGTTTGTATTTCTTTGGCCCCCTAGTTGAGCAATATCTCGGTGGGAAGCGATACCTCGCGTTTTACCTTCTCTGTGGCATTTTTGGAGCAGTGTTGTATCTCATTCTAAATCTTGGTGGATATGTGTTTGGCGACGATATTCCGGGCTTGCTCTTCAACGACACCGCAACTCCGCTTGTTGGAGCTTCTGCTGGCGTTTTTGGGATACTTCTTGCTGGTGCGTTTTTGGCACCTAATATACGAGTGCTTCTCTTCTTTTTCATACCAATGAAACTCTCAACTTTGGCGTACTCGCTCGTGGCTCTCGCTCTGTTTACAGTTCTCTTTGGTCGAAATAATGCTGGAGGTGAAGCAGCACACTTAGGAGGGGCTGCTGCTGGTTGGTACTTCATACGGAACCCACACCATCTCAACGGGTTCTTTGATTTCTTGGGAAAGGCCGACCCAACGTCGAAACATTTTGCATGGCGTGAGAAGGAAAGCACTCAGGCCGATGTTGATCGAATACTTGACAAAATTCATAACAAAGGTTTGCAGAGTTTGTCTTCTAAAGAAAAGAAGATTTTGCACAAAGCGTCAAGAAAAGGCCGTGAGGATTCGTAGTTGGCACTGACGTTTGAAATTCATCGCCACAGTTCTGAACATGCCGGAAGAACGGGGACTGTGACAACACCTCATGGGTCATTTCAGACCCCTGCGTTTATGCCTGTTGGAACACGCGGGAGTGTTAAAGGATTAACTCCATCTCAAGTTCGAGTTACTGGTTCAGAAATAATTTTGAACAATGCGTACCATTTAATGCTTCGCCCAGGGGATGAACAAATTGCGAAACTTGGTGGCGTCCATGCATTCATGCGTTGGAACAGACCAATCTTAACTGATAGTGGGGGATACCAAGCGTGGTCTATGGCGGACATCAATACTGTTGATGAAGATGGAGTTACATTTAAGTCAATAATTGATGGTTCTAAAATCCGAATTACTCCAGAGCGATCAATTGAAATTCAAAACAATTTAGGCGCCGACATCATCATGGCATTTGATGATTGTCCATCAAGTGTTGCTCCGCAAACACAAAACCTTGCGCGGCGTCGGCATGCATTAACGAAACGAGATGGCGAGTTGTCAGTGGTGGAACATGAAACACGTTTGATGCAATCGCTTGATCGCACTGCGCGATGGCTCGAGCGATGTGCAAACTTTCATCAACGTCCAGATGAGCAAGCCCTCTTTGGTATTGTGCAAGGTGGAACGAATCTTGACCTTCGCTCTCGCAGTGTTGAGCAAGTGTGCAATGTGGAACTCCCCGGGTATGCAATTGGTGGAGTAGCAGTTGGAGAATCGCCCGAAAAAATCAGTGAAGTCGTCAAATTTACAGCAAATTTGCTTCCCGAGAAAAAACCTCGATATCTCATGGGGGTCGGGTATGAACGAGATTTGGTCGCCGCAGTGGCTTCAGGGATGGATATGTTCGATTGCGTCCTACCCACACGCAATGGTCGAAATGGACAAGCTTTTACGAGAAAAGGGCAAATTCACCTCCGAAATGCCTGTTATAAGGCAGATACAAGCGTTATTGAAGATGGTTGTTCATGCGCTACTTGTAGTAGCGGGTTCAGCAGAGCGTATCTAAGGCACCTTTTTATGTCAAAAGAGATGCTCTCTGGTATTTTGGTGAGTCAACATAACATTCACCACTTCCAGTCTCTGATGATAGACATACGGCTCGCAATCGAAGATAATTCATGGTCTGCATTACCACAACGATGGCCAGTGCTTCTTAGTCCATAATCACTCCCCGTAGAAGGAACTCCAAACATGTATTCGACATCTCCAACAGACCTTATTGCCACAATGGTGCTTACCCAGTTTTCTGGAGAAGAGGCAGCCCAAGGCACTACAGCGACAGAGGGTGCAGATGGTTCACCACTTGGAACTGAAGGCGCTCAGCCGAATCCACTCGGAGGTAACTTCTTCACCATCATGATGGTTGTGCTTGTTGGCATGATTATTTTTAGTATGTTTGGTGGCAGAAAACAAAAGAAGAAACGATTAGCAATGCTTGATTCGTTACAAAAACGAGACACTGTACTTACGCGTGGTGGAGTTTTTGGAACTATCGTTGAAATAAAACCCGACCGACTTGTATTGA
>CAZQGB010000017.1:0-27825 GCA_964592615.1 uncultured Isosphaeraceae bacterium
AAACTATTTCGGGGGCAACTCGTGAATCGGCACAACGAATTACTGCAGCGATTGGCGCTTGACCTGTTGCAAGATTCGCTCTATCTTCTGGTGGGTTGCTTGACGACAACTCCCCTTCCACATACCGAGCATTTCCTGATACTAATTGTTCCAATGCTGCTTGGGGTTTCAATTTTTAGAGCCCTTTATCTTTCTGTCAGAAATCACATCCATGCTTGGTTTTGGCAAAGCATCTAGATGCATTTGGATTCGCGATATCGTTGATTCTTCTAAAAAATAAAACAACTCTACAGCAGAAGAATTTGAAAGTGGAACGGTATATTCTTGAAGAGTGTCATCTAGTTTAATTGAAATTTCATAACGATGTTTCAATTTGTTTTTTACTGATTTAAAATCTTCTGAACGTAGAATGTTCTGAAGTTCGGAAAGTTGTTCTTGCGAAAGTGTTCCTTTCCAGGTTGTATCTCCAGCGATTGCATCAATCCCACCACCATATTCAATTTCCCCGTTTTGTTCCACAACATACAGAACTGATTGATGATTCCCATACATTTCTAATTGGAGCATTGGCTTAACTGTTTTCGAGCAACCTACAAGAAAAAGTGTTGCTATTACTAACCATCTCATGGAACTCTACCTTCAAAATAAATTTCATATGGATTCCCACCAAGGTCATATCGAATTGGTTCTTCATAACCCACTCGATCTCCCTCATCTGTTGCCCACGCATACTCTGCGAGCAACCGAATCAAAAACTTAAACGCGGGGTCGGCAGGTTGGTCATCTTCTATATACCGCACATAGTTCCAATACTTGCCTTCACTATTAATTGCAATCATGTACACAGATCCACTCTCGGGCTTCTGCAACAATTGAAAGTTCACTGTCTTGTCTGCATTTTCGGAAGTGGACATTCCAGTTTGCTCAAGAAGTTCCCAAATTGAGGCAACCTGTTTGCGGGTAAGTAAGCGGGTTCTTGCAGGAAGAGTATTGGGTCCCCAACCATCCTCATCTCCATGATGCAAGGCACCATTTGGGAAAACAACGAAGCGAGATGAGCGCATATGTGCAAGAGTGTGCGGTTCTGCCGTCACAACTGTCACATCTAGGGAAAAATCACTCGGTGCAATCGCAAGCGGATCCTTGACCTGAGGTGCTGTGGTACAGGCTGGCAAGAGCGCCAAAGAAAAAAGCACAAGAACAATTGGTATAAATCGACTTCTCATTGCTGCAGAATAGCTATTCTGCGGGAATGTTGGTAACTACAAACTGGATCAATGACTATTTGAAGACTGATATCTCCGCAGATGAGCAGGCCGAACTCCTCACAGCTGCTGGTTTTCCTCTTGAAGGGCGAGAAGATTTGCCAAGTGGAGATGTAAGGCAGGACTTCGAAATGACCTCAAATCGCGGTGATTGCACCTGCCACCTCGGTTTAGCAAGAGAAATCGCTGCCCAGACTGGGAACGAATTGCTCATCCCAGACAACTCTGTTGATGACTCTGGCCCGGAAATAGAAAAGTTTGCATCTGTCGAAAATTTTGAACCAGAGTTATGCCCTCTCTACTCTGCAAGAGTTATTCGTGGAGCAAGTGTGGGCGAATCACCAGAATGGCTCTCAAGGAAACTAGAAGATCGCGGGGACATCCCGCGTAACGCAATAGTGGATGCAACTAATTTTGTCCTCTTTGAACAGGGTCAGCCAACTCACGTGTTTGATTTAGATAAACTCGCAGGAAACAAAATTGAAGTTCGCCGAGCGCGAGATGGTGAAACATTTTTACCTCTTGGTGAAGATGCAAAGCCAATTAAATTAACGAATGAAGACCTTGTCATTGCGGATGCTGAAAAGCCAGTCGCTCTTGCTGGTGTCAAAGGTGGAGCTGAAACTTCAGTCACGGCCGAAACTACTAACTTACTCATTGAATCTGCTACATTCGATCCTGTAGTCGTGCGAGAAATGAGCCGGCGGCATAATATTTCAAGCGATTCGAGTTTTCGTTTTGAGCGAGGTGTTCATGCGCATCAAGTTGAGCCCTGTGCAGACCGGCTTGCGGGACTCCTTCTGAAAGTTGGTGGTGGAACACTTTGCAAGGGCGTTCTCAAAGATGGCAAACCAATTCCAGATTTAATTACAGCCAAGATGCGAACCGAGTATTGCAGAGAACGGTTAGGAAACAATATTTCTGATGAAATGATTGTTGAGCATTTAAATTCAATTGGTTTTGAATCCAATTGTAGCGATGGAATAGTCACAGTGGCTGTTCCATACTTCCGAGGTGACATCCATCGTGAAATCGATCTTGTCGAAGAAGTTGGACGAGTTCATGGATATGAAAACATCGCTATTGAAGACACCCTAGAAGTTCGTGTTCCGGCTTCGGGTGGTGAAGCTGCTGGTAGGCAGGCAGTATTGGACGCTTTAGCTGGAATGGGTTTTGTTGAATGTGTTACCCACTCATTAATTTCTGTAAAAGCTGCTAATCAATTTTTGCTTGAAGGGCAAACTCCTTTAATGATTGATGATGATCGAGCATCTGCTGAACCAGCCCTTCGCCCATCACTAATTCCAAGTTTGCTCACTGTCCGGAAGCACAACGAAGATAATGGTGTGAAGGACCTTCGTCTTGCAGAGCTTGGCTCTGTCTTTGTACTCGAAGGCAACTCTCACACTGAGCGAACTGAACTTGCGATTGTAATGGACACAATAGAATCAGATGGAATCGGAGAAATACGCGGAGTTATCAATCGGGTGTGCAATATTTTGACCGCTGAGAATAATGTTTCAATTACCAGTAGTGAAAGTGCTTCTTGGCTAGAGCCCGGTGGCGAAATTTTGCTTGAAGGTAACGTCATTGGACATCTCGGTCGACTTTCTTCATCTGTCCAAAATGATTGGGGACTTCAACCCACAATACATGTAGCTCAACTTTACCTAGATAAACTACTTGTTGCATTTCCTCCTGAGGTGCAATCACACCCTCTTCCAAAACAGCCGGCAATTGAACGAGATATTTCACTCATTCTCGATGAAAGTGTAGAGTGGTCTTCAATCAAAAATGCTCTTATCAATTTACAATTAGAGCATCTTGAGGATGTTTCTTTTGTCACAACATTCAGAGGAAAAAACATCCCAGCAGGCAAGAAATCTCTCACGCTTAAACTTCGGTTCCGTGATGCAAAACGAACACTTACCCACGATGAAGTTAATGACCCTACGATAACTGCAACGAGTATGCTGACCGACACTTTTTCTGCGGAGATTCGTTCATAATGGATTTTGGTTCACAATCTGTCAGCGAACTTCTTGCATCTCTTGCCGCAAAAAAACCCACGCCAGGGGGAGGTGCTGTTGCTGGAGTGCTCAGCGCACTTTCGACTTCACTCGGTGAAATGGTTCTTGCGTACACTGAGGGTAAAGATAAATATTCCCAACACGAGATATTGCACAGCAATTGCAGTTCTTTTTTTCAAGCCGCTTCTGAAGAAGCAATTGTACTTGCAGAAGAAGATGCTAACGCATACGAAGCCCTAAATGCGCTTTGGAAACTCGACCAAGATAATCCAACTCGCGAGAAAGCTTGGGGTGAAACTTTACAATACGCTATTGAGGTTCCTCTAAAAACAATGGAATTGAGCCACCGAATTCTAATAACACTTCAAACATTAGTTGGCAAGACAAATGCAATGCTCAGAAGCGATTTGGTAATTGCAGCAATTCTTGCTGAATCTGCAGCACGATCTGCTCGGCTTAATGTTGAGATTAATGTAAAACAAATGGATGAGGGTGACGAACGAACGTCACTTCAAGAACGCACTTCTACACTGCTCGGTGAATGCCAAGACTTGTGCAAAGCCATTGAAGATGCCTGCTAAGGGTATAATGTCGCAATGGCAATAAAGAGTGCGCCCACTGCTAATATTTTTGATTCTGCCGTGTTAGAAGATGTGGTTTGTGGAAATCTGCGCATCACCCCCGAGCAAGCTTTGAGTTTATATCACGATATGCCACTACCAGAACTAGGTCGGTGGGCTGACCAAAGGTGTCGAGCATTGCACGGTGAACATTTGCGAACATATATCGTCGATCGAAACATCAATTACACAAACATATGTAGTGCGAAATGTACCTTCTGTGCATTTCGACGAGACGGCCACGAAGATGATGCGTACACGCTGACTTATGAAACTTTGTTGCAGAAAGTTCAAGAAATCGTTGACATTGGTGGGACACAGATACTCATGCAGGGAGGGATGAATCCTGAGTTACCACTTGAATGGTACACAGAGTTGCTTTCACAATTGCGGGAAAAATTCCCTCAAGTTCATGTCCACGCCTTCAGTCCACCAGAAATAGTTGAGTTTGTACATTTCTTTGAAACCCCCGGAAATAACCTAGATGAAAAAGTGCGACATGTACTTAATCAACTTCAAAAGGCGGGGCTACAATCGATTCCAGGAGGTGGCGGTGAAATTTTTGCTCCTGCTGTCAGAGAAAAAATTGGGCTTGGAAAATGTAACGCAGAGGTTTGGCTTACTGTCATGCGAATTGCGCATGAACTTGGCATGAACACAAGTGCAACAATGATGTTTGGACACATAGAGGGCATTGCAGATCGCATACACCACTTTGATTTAGTACGAACTTGGCAAGACAAATCGATTGCTGATTTTGGATTACACGGTGGCGGGAGATACAACGCGTTTATCTCCTGGCCATTTCAACCTGACAACTCACCACTTGGTCGTGTCAAGGAGTGGGATTGGTCAGAATCAAATCCCTTTCCCGGAGATGTTGTTGCAAAACTTGATGGGTCTGGTACAAAATCAGATCATCCTGAATTCGGGCGACGATTACGACTAGCGGGCTCAAGTTCATATTTACGCACACAAGCATTAAGCCGACTTTTCCTTGATAATATTTACTCCATCGGTTCAAGTTGGGTCACAATGGGTCCAGCCATTGGGCAAACTGCATTGTTTTATGGTGCAAATGATCTTGGCTCAGTCATGCTTGAAGAAAATGTAGTAAGTGCGGCAGGGACAACTTGGTGCCTCGATGAAGCAAAACTTTGCCGAATGATTCGTGGTGCTGGATTCATACCAGCAAAACGCGATAACCAATATGGGCTACTAGAAATACACAACGACGAAAATTCTCCTGACAAGTTGATTACTGACTGGTCAATCTTTGAAAAAGAACGGTTAGTTTCACATACACAAGATTGTGCAACTGTAACCCTAACACTTAACGATTAATCCTCTGGAGCATCTTCTGCAACTAGCGTTCGGAACTGATTTTCAAAATCATGTGTAATTGGACCAACTTTTCCAACGCCAATAACTTTGTCACCAATGTGGCTTACTCCTATTACTTCACAAGCTGTTCCTGTAAGAAACACTTCATCTGCTTCAAGGACTTCATCAAGTAAAATTGTGCGTTCGTTCACGATATATTCCAAGGAAGGAGCAATATTTTCAATAACTAAACGGCGTGTTATCCCATTCAGTATCCCCGCCGAAACTGGGGGCGTTGAAATCTCCCCATCCTTAACTATAAAAATGTTGTCACCCGTACACTCAGAAACTTCCCCGTCTAAATTAAGCATAAGCGCTTCAAGAACGCCAGCATCAATGGCTTCTATTTTTGCAAGAATATTATTCAGGTAATTTAAACTCTTAACTTGTGGGTCTAGGCACTTTGCTGGAACACGAGGACGCTTAGCAACAATAATAGACATGCCATCTTCGTACATTTCGTCTGGATACAGTTTAATGCTCTCAACAATAATAAAGACTGTTGCGGTTGGACACAAAAATGGATTCAGCCCAAGCGTCCCCTTTCCTCGAGTGAACACTAGACGAATATACCCGTCTTTTTGTTGGTTAATTTCAACGGTTTCACGTATAGCTTCTTCAATTTCGTCAATCGAATATCCCGGCTGTAAACGAATCGCCGCAGCTGATTCAAACATACGAACAATATGCGAACGTAGTTTTAGGATTTTACCGTTATAAATACGAATCCCCTCAAAACAACCATCCCCATATAGTAATCCGTGATCAAACACACTTACTTTTGCTTTTGAGGAATCTACAAACTTACCATCAAGCCAAATTTTCGACATCTGCGTATTGTACCACCCTTGAAACTATCAAATCAACAAGTGTTTCAATCTATCGATATGAACGCCCCATAATTTCAATTGCATCTATAGAGTAGATTGTCCAATCCCCTAGGTCATTTGGCATTATCAGGAGCCGCCACCTTGATGGAACAGTCCCAATTCCGGAAACTCTACTCAATAATGACAATTCAACGAGAACATCATTTGTTCTCTCAACGGGCTGGAACCGGAGAATAGTGTTGTAACTTAAGGTGTGTTTTTGGTGAAGTTTGTGAACACTCGCTATAACCCCTTCAATTCCAGTTTCAGAGATTCCCTTCCATTGATCTACCAAAATAACGTCTCTGTGTAACATGCTTGGAACTGAGGTCGTATTGCCTTCTTCCACTGCTTTTACAAATGAATAAACCACTCTCTTTGCGTGCTCGGTAGGTGTATCAACAACAAGGCCTAACACACAAGCTCCAACTGCAACAAGGAATACAACACCCCCAACTTTTGACCGCAGTAATTTACCATCACGTAAGCCAGTCCAAACCAACGCAAACGAAATTGCTGTAATCATGAACGATGAAAGCCACGGATGTTCCAGAATGAATCTCATACGCAAGAATTATCCTAATTCTTTGTCACTCCATTATCCAGGTGTTCCGAGGATTGCTTTTCGATCATTGATAACATCCGATCCAATCGAGAGAGTTCTGATAACACCCTCCTTGAACGTTTTTCAGATGATGGCTCTGAGAGAAGTTCATATCGAAGTTCTGAATCATCGAAAACAGAGCAACCAACAAGCTCAAACAGCGCTGTATTTGATAATTCTGATCCAACTATCCACTCCATAATCAATTCATGATTTTCAAGTCGCATTAAGTTTGGTCTGTGAAGCATGTGCAACAACTCGACACGAAAGATTTCATCGAGTTCGTCCTCATCTTTTTCAAGTAACTTTAACTTTGCTGTTCTGTACAACAAGTCGTTTTCTGGTTCAGCTTCTTCAAGAATAGTTGCTCTGCAGAGCCCGTATACCATCATGTTGTACCCATTGTTTGCCTTTTCGTGCTGGACAATTTGCCCCAAACAAACAACATTTCTAATCGGGGTCACTGCACCTTCGCGTTGCATCTCTGTTAAATCGGAATATGTTGCGATTGCAATTTGGCCGCTACCATCAAGTGCGTGATCCGTTAATTGGCAATATCGTGGCTCAAAAATAGAAAGAGGCATAATCGCGTGTGGCAACAGCATCGTTTCTGGCAACGGAAAAATTGGAAACGTTTGCTTAAAATTAACAGCAACAGATTCAGTCATATCAATAAAGATGATACGCCACAAATTCGTATTTAAACTAAAAACTTGCCTTTTTTCTTGTGATAATTTGTAAAGAAGTCGCCTGAAAATTAAAACGCAAATAAAAGAGATTTACGCTTTTTTGAGGGATCTGCCTCGAATACCAACCATCGCTTGTTGCAAACTCTTACCAGGGCAAGCAGTCGCTGCCCATTCTTGATGGGTGCGTACTCTTGAAACAGGAACTTTGAACGTGTTCATAAGCGATCGAAGCGTTGAGTTGATTGCGGCAGTTTGTGCACGGTTTACTGATTGGCGTTCGTAATTACCAAGAACAACAACACCAATGTTCCCTTCATTCTTTGCTTTGACATGCGCACCCTGCCATGTCAATGGACGAGCTTGCCAGAGTCTTCCAGCTGGGTCAATTGCAAAGTGATATCCGATGTCACCCCACCGCCCACCATCTCGGCGGAGATGTGATTTTCGGATAGTTTCAAGCCGTGATGCGGCTGAAGATTTTGCAGTTGATGTGAATGCCGACATTCCATCATGATGAATAGTGATGTACCGTGTAGGCAACATACGTTTCATGTTGGGTGAAACAGGGTGACCTTTTGCCCAAGTGGAACGAGATATTGCTCCAAGTGATATGTTTGATTCGGGCAATATTGCATCTTGTGTTTGTATCAACAAATTAGAGTCTGCTGAAGAAGTCCAAATCGGACTCGGAAGCGAAGATGTCATTTTTTTTGCCCCACACCCAACTAACGTCAACGCGCTCGCAACTAAAAAAGCACGTCTTGCAAGTGCGTTTTGGGGGCTGTCAATATTGAGAAAATCGTGGTTTTTAGAAAACATAATAGATGTGGACAAGAGTGTATCGTCGACCTAGAGCTAGTGGCTCCAAAAACAGAAAATGATGTGTTCTATCTTCGACTTTTTGAGGGCATTATCGGTGCTAAAAAGGTATAATAACCATTCGTGGATAAGACCATAAATGTTCTGGTTTTCCACGCAATACAAGCATTTTTCCGCTTTATCCACACTAACTAGAAACAACACTTTATGGCATCCTCCGACACATATACCTCTGAGCATATCCAAGTTCTTGAAGGACTTGAAGCAATTAGAAAAAGGCCAGGAATGTATGTTGGTGGAACCGGTTTAAACGCCCTTCACCACCTTGTCTACGAATGTGTGGATAACGCCATTGATGAAGTCATGGCTGACTTCGCAACCACAATTACAGTTCGAATTGGCGTTGATGGTTCGTGCACAGTTGTCGATGATGGCCGCGGAATGCCCATCGACAACATGCAGAGCGACAACCCACAAATTGATGGGCGACCAGCTGTTGAAGTCATTATGACGCAATTGCATGCTGGTGGTAAGTTTGATGACAATGCCTATAAAGTTTCTGGCGGACTTCATGGTGTTGGAGTGAAATGTGTCAATGCGCTTTCTCAGTGGACCAATGTTGAGGTTATTAAAGAAACAGAAACGTGGATGATTAGTTTTTCTCGTGGTGATATTAAGACCCCTCTCCACAAGATTGAGGATTACAAAGGGGAAAAACGCTCGACTGGCACACGAATTTCTTTTTTACCTGACTCAGAAATTTTTTCAGACACCGAATTTCGGTACGAATCTCTTGAACACCGGCTTCGCGAACTTGCGTTTCTTAATCCTGGCGTTTCCATCCGATTGATTGACGAACGGGTTGATGAAGAAGGAAAGATTCGGGAAGATACGTTTTTCAGTAAAGATGGATTGACCGATTATGTTTCGTACATCAATCGAGGTAAAAACGAATATAGCTCACCCATTAGTTTATCTTTGGTGGATGATGGTACTGGAATCTCTTGTGATATCGCAATGCAATATACCGATGCAACAAGCGAGGTCCTTCTAGCGTTTGGCAATAATATTGTGAATCCAGATGGTGGTACGCATGTCTCGGGTTTTAAAACATCACTTACTCGTACAATTAATGCGTACGCCAAGCGAAACAACTTAATCAAGGGTCTAACACCAACTGGGGACGATTTACGAGAAGGTTTAACGACAATTATTTCTGTAAAACTTATAGACCCACAATTCAACAACCAAACAAAAGAAAAATTACTGAACCCAGAAGTCGAAGGCATTATTTCTTCGCTTGTTACCAAATTGCTTGGGGCATGGTTGGAAGAGCACCCAGGCGAATCGAAGAAAATTTGCTTAAAAGCTATTCTTGCTGCTCAAGCTAGAGAAGCTGCACGAAAAGCTCGTGATCTTATCAAGAGAAAGGGTGCGCTTGAATCTGGTGGGATGCCTCAAAAACTTGCTGACTGTGTGACGAACGATGTTGACCGATCAGAGTTGTATATCGTGGAAGGTGATTCGGCGGGTGGCTCAGCAAAAGGCGGTCGAGATCATGACACGCAAGCCATTCTTCCACTCAAGGGCAAAATCCTTAACGTCGAAAAAGCCCGGATTGATAAGGTGCTCGGATTTGAAGAAATACGAATCCTAATTCAAGCGCTTCAGTGTGGCATTGGAGAAGATTTTGATATTTCAAAATTAAGATATGGCCGTATCGTCATTATGACCGACGCCGATGTTGATGGTTCGCACATTCGCACATTGTTGTTGACTTTCTTCTTCAGGCAAATGAGCGAACTTGTTCGCCAAGGGAAAATATACATTGCGCAACCACCGCTGTACCAAGTTACTCGAAACAAGAAAAGTTTTTATGTAAACAGCGAAAATGAAATGACCTCACTGCTTATGGAGATGGTCATCAATTCTGCTGCGCTGATTATTCGGGATGACAAAAATGTTGAGTGCCAAAGAATATCTGGAAGTGAACTTGCAAAGGTTTCAAAGTATCTTTCAAGACTATCTGACCTTATCAACATCTCAGAACGACGTGGCACCCCATTTTCTCGGTTACTTGAAATGCGAGAAGATGACCCAGAAAACAAGGGCAGGCTCCCACTCTTCAGAGTTGTTTGGCCAAACAACGAAGTTGTGAGTTGGAGCGAAGAGGATGCGAGAAAAATCATTAGTGAAAACGATTTACTTCTTGATGACATAAATGTAGAAGTAGAAAACGGTAACGCCTCTCGCATTGCTGCACTTCGGGAACTTCATGAAAATAGGGAAATTGATGCACTTATCGAGCAACTACTAGAATTTAGTATTGATATTAACGATTACTTCCTCATTCAAGAAGAAACCGTCAGTGGCGAAAAACTCTCTACAAAATATGCTTGGATTGTTGACTCTGGAACTGATAAGGAAGAATGCATTGACGTTCCAAACATCCCTGATATCCTTGAGTCACTCCGACAAATTGGACGAAGGGGAATTGAAATCAAACGCTTCAAAGGTCTAGGTGAAATGAACCCAGAAGAACTTTGGGATACGACTATGGACCCAGACAAGCGAACCCTCTTACGAGTTACGTGGGATGCTGCCTCAGATGCAGACCAATTGTTTACAACATTAATGGGTGAACAAGTAGAGTGCCGCCGAAAATACATCGAAGATCACGCACTAGAAGTTAAGAACCTCGATGTTTAACAATCGGGCTTCTAAACACAATTCCAATTCAATTGTTTTCAATTTCAGAAAAAGCGGCATCGCGTAATCGACACGCATCGCATTTTCCACATGAACGTCCTGAGTTATCTGGGTCATAACAACTTTGTGTCATAGAATAATCAACACCAAGTTGCATCCCTTGCATAATGATTTCTACTTTTGACATGTGCAACAAAGGTGCGTGAATTGTAAAACGGTCGCCTTCAACGCCTGCTTTTGTTGCAAGGTTCGCCAACTGTTCAAATGCATGTATAAACTCACTTCGGCAGTCAGGGTATCCCGAGTAGTCCACCGCATTCACTCCTATAAAAATATCTCTAGCACCAATCGCTTCTGCAAAGCCAAGCGCGTGGCTTAGGAAAATTGTGTTTCTTGCAGGAACATAGGTAATCGGAATGCCTTCATCAACACCGTCTTTTGGAACATCTATCTCATCGGTCAATGCTGAGCCACCCCAAAGTGACAAATCTATTGTTGATATCAAGTGTTCTGCAACACCATGATGCTGAGCAATTCGTTTTGCAGCATTGATTTCAGAACAATGCCGCTGGCCGTAGCCAAAGGTTAACGCATGACATTCGTACCCTTGATTCATTGCCATTGCAAGAACTGTTGTTGAATCCAATCCCCCTGAAAGTAAAATCACTGCGGGCTTACCCTTCTTCATCGTGCAACACATCATTCTCACGAGGATTTGGTAATCGTTCCTTCAATTTTTCTAGCAATTCCTTCGTGGCATCATCCACTTCCTTGGGAGCAACAATATGGATGACGGCAAAGAAGTCTCCCTTCTTGCCACTTTTTGATTCGCACCCCTTATCACGAACTCGCAAACGTGACCCACTTGAAACACCCGCAGGAATTGACATGTCTACAGTGCCTCCAAGTGGCAATGGCAAAGTTACTTGTGTTCCCAAAGCTGCTTCTGCAATATTCAAGTCAAGATCCATATCAACATTTAGTCCAGTTCGTTGATAGATTGGATGCCCGCCAACAGAAATTGTGACAATCATATCTCCCGATGTACCGCCCATCATCCCGGGCGAACCCTTTCCTTTGAGGCGGAGTTTATTGCCACTTTCAATTCCTGCTGGTATTTGAAGTTTGACTGTTTCATCACCAATACGAATCTCTTCGGTCCCACCTTTCAAAGCTGTCATAAATGTAACAGTAATCGAGTGTGTTTGATCTTGTCCCTTAGTCGCTTGCTGTTGCCCACCACCAAAGGGAGATCCACTCGCACCACCACCAAATGCGGAACCGAAAATGTCAGAAAAATCAACTGTTTGCCCATAACCTGCTCCACCACGGGAACCTTGTGCCCATTGGGGATTACCACGAAAACCTCCGCTACCAGCTGGACCTGCTGCTCCAAACTGGTCGTACATTCTCCTTTTTTCCGCATCAGAAAGAGTGTCGTACGCTTCTTGCACCTCTGCGAACTTTGTTGCAGCATCATCCGCTTTATTCACATCAGGATGGTATTTCCGAGCAAGTTTTCGGTATGCCTTACGGATTTCATCTGCCGTAGATGAGCGGTCAACGCCAAGAACTTTGTAGTAATCATTAGATTCAGTCATAATTCGTCAAGTAAAGTGGGCAGTATACCCTCGTCCAGTTACGGGTATCCTGTACGAAATTGCTATGTCAAAAAATCACACATCTGAGCCAGCAACAATGTCTATTGGAGACCACCTTGAGGAACTTCGAAAGCGAATAATCTGGTGCATTATCCCACCGCTTCCGCTTGCTATCTTCTTCTTTTTAGTTGCAGACTCAATCGTTCGATGGTTTTTAGTCCCGCTATATACGGTTCTTGAAAACCACGGACTACCGACACAGGTTCAAGTACTAAGCCCACCTGAATTCCTCATCGCTGAAATGAAAATTGCTTTTGGGGCAGCAGTCCTAACTGCTGGTCCTTGGATTTTGTACCAACTCTGGAGATTCGTCTCCCCAGGTCTTCACCGTCACGAACGCAGATTTGTTTTTTTCCTCATTCCATTTAGTACGTTACTAGGTATTCTTGGTTTAATTTTAATGTACTTTGTAATGTTGCCAGTTATTCTTGATTTCATGGTAACACTCGCTGGTAATGTTGAGATGAATACCACTACCATTTCCGTTGGCGAAAGCATATCAGATGTTGTGTATCCGGTTCTAAGTGCGAACCCAGAAACGGCAAGTGTTGGCGATGCGTGGATAAAAATGCCAGAAGGCATTCTGACTGTTGCTGTTGAATCGTCAGAGATAAATACTCTCGACACACTCACTATCCCGATGAGCCACGGTTCTCTTATCTCACAACAATTTCAATTAAGCAGTTACCTAGGTTTTGTAATTTTGCTTATGTTTGCCATAGCTGTTGCGTTTCAACTTCCAATGGTCATGCTACTGCTTGGTTGGCTAGGAGTTGCAAAACCGCAATGGCTCCGAAAAAACAGAAGATACGCGTTAATTTTTCTCTCGCTCATCTCGGCATTAATTACGCCACAAGATGTCATCTCGATGCTCATGATGCTCATTCCTCTTTATATGTTGTATGAGCTTGGAATTCAACTCATCGTTTGGGTTCCAATGAGTCGCGTTGCTGGTGATGTTGAAGATGAATGATGAAACAATGATGCAACACGCAATTTCTCTTGCAAAACAAGCTGCTTTGCTCGAAGAGGTTCCAATTGGAGCAGCTGTGTTTCATGAAGGCAGGGTTGTAGGCGAGGGTTTTAATACTAAAGAAACTAATTGCAACCCTACTGCTCATGCTGAAATAAATGCGATTGTTGATGCCTCGAAACAATTGGGTAGGTGGAGAATGCATGGGTGCACAATTGTTGTCACCCTTGAACCATGCCCAATGTGCGCAGGAGCAATCATGAACGCCAGATTCGACCGAGTTGTGTTTGGAGCAAGTGATCAGAAAGCTGGAGCATGCAGAACGCTGTATAAAATTACTGATGACCCAAGACTAAACCATCGTTGTGAAGTAGTTGGTGGTGTGCTTGAAAATAACTGCATTGAATTACTCCAAGATTTTTTCAAGCTTCGCCGCTAAGAAGTTGCTCCACAAGAACTGTTGCATAACTCCCTGCGGGTAACTCAAAAATAACCTCTACAAAGTCTCCATTTGAATCTGATCCCATGAACGCAGCAGGGTTTCCAACTTGAACTCTTAAAGGCCTCCTCGCACCCTTTGCATATTTTTTCATCTTCGTAAGGCGTTCTTCATCGACTCCAAATGAAGCGAGTGCTGATTGTTCCATTTGGAGAACCTTGCCCGCTGGCAAGCGCATCTTCGAACCCCACAATGGCCCTGATGGAGAAACCCGAAACGAAGTAGTACGCATCTTGATTTCGTTACTATCTGACTCCTCTTGAGACACTTCAAATGTTCTACCACCCCCATCGTGGTTCCAAACAAGGTCTCCTTCGATTATCGAGTCCCATGTTTTATTTTGTTGCCTTTGATGAAGCACCTCGTTAAACACAGCAGATTGAAATGCGTTCACCCATAACCTGCGCATGTGTTTACTAATTGTTTTGCATGCTTGCTGCTTGGTTTTCCCTTGAGAAAGTGCCTGTAGAACATTTCGCTCAGCGGGTTGGCCAAATGGCCAAGCATCGAGTGCTTTTTTGTACTCGCCATCTTTTGCAAACAAGTTGTGCCGCTCATCTCCTTGTAGCAAAGCAAGAATCAAAGAATCCCAATCTTCAAGAAGTATGGCAAGCCCGAGAGTGTGATTATTTCCATAATTACCGAACCTTTGAGGCCCGAATGCATTTGGCAACCCTGTTTTGCTTACCCTTTCAAGACGCTCTTCAATTGTTTTGAATAACATCAAATCAATCTCTCGAAGACGAATTGCAAAACTGTTTCCCTTGAGATGCCCCAGGCGGAGTTTGTTTGTGTGCCATGAGAATGACAAAACATCTATCGATCCAATTGATTCTGGAACTATGATTTGTTTTCCTGGAAGATATATTGAGAGTGTTTGTGTTGTAACTGCCTGTAAATCTTTTCTTCCTGCTGCTCCAACATCTCTAGGTGAAACACCAAACTCTTTTGCAACATTACGAATGAGTTCTTCATGAGACATTTTTGTCTTGCGAACGGATAAGTAAAGGTGCTCCCCTTCACCGCATGGTTCATACAATGGAATTTCATTAACGATGAAATCATCTGCAGTTGATTTCAAAACACCGCGCTTTAACTCTTCTTGTTTATTCCCAACCAAAATCTTCGGGTGATTCAAATGAATCAATATCTTTCTCGACTTCATCAAGAACACGTTCGTCTACATAAATTGGAACCTGCATTGCAACACCTATTGCAATTGCGTCTGATGGTCTACTGTCAACAATGTGCTCAACATCGCCCTGTTTGATAAATAATTTTGCATAAAATGTGCCATCAGTTAAATCATCTATCAGAATTTTCTGAAGTGAACCACCGAGATTTTTTATCACATCAGTAAGGAGTTCATGTGTCTGTGGTCTTGGTGGCTCTATTCCTTTAAGGCGACGATCAATCGCATACGCTTCTGGCTTTCCAACGACAATAGGAAATGTCCTCTCGCCTCCAACTTCACAGAGTTCGATAAATTGGGCATCCGTTATTTCTCGGATGAGTATTCGTGAAAGTTCCATTCGGATAGCCATAGCGATACTTCTCTAGTTCGTATCATACGACCCTTTAGCTATCGATTTGAAGTATCATTCATGCTATTATCCGGATTAACGAATAAAGGCATTTCCCATGACGAATAAAACACACTCATTTACCTCCGAATCCGTGTCAATGGGCCATCCAGACAAAGTTTCTGACCAAATTTCAGATGCAATACTTGATGAAATGTTGAAGGTAGACCCCAATAGCAGGGTAGCAGTTGAGACTCTTGTCACGACTGGCCTCGTTGTTGTTGCTGGTGAAGTTACATGCGACGGCTATGTGGATATTCCAAAAGTTGTTCGACAGACTATTCAACGAATAGGATACACAGATGCAACCCTTGGTTTCGACGCTGAGAGTTGTGCTGTTATGGTTACTCTCGATCGTCAATCACCCGACATTGGCCAAGGTGTTGATACAGATGCAGGTCTCCACAAGGAACAAGGTGCGGGCGATCAGGGTTTGATGTTCGGTTACGCATGTCGTGATACAGATTCGTTCATGCCGTTACCTATTGATATTTCTCACCGTCTTGTTGCTCGACATGCTGAAGTTCGACAAGAAGGAATCATTCCTGAATTACGACCAGATGCAAAGAGTCAAGTTACTGTTGATTATGATGGCACAGAACCAAAACGAGTCACCGCTGTTGTGTTTTCTACGCAACACGGCCCAACATGGTCTGAAAACCAAGAGGGCTTATCAGATGCAATCATTGAACACATCATTAAACCAGTGCTAGGGAAATGGTGGAATGAAGACATCACTGTTCATGTTAACCCAACTGGTAAATTTGAAATAGGTGGCCCAAAAGGTGATTGCGGTTTGACGGGTCGAAAAATTATTGTAGATACTTATGGTGGTCGCGGTCGGCATGGCGGCGGTGCGTTTAGCGGTAAAGATCCAAGTAAGGTTGATCGATCTGCCGCATACATGGCACGTTACATTGCAAAAAACATCGTCGCTGCTGATCTTGCAGATTGTTGTGAAATTCAACTCAGTTATGCCATCGGAGTTGCGCATCCAGTTTCGGTGTTCGTTGATTGCCAAGGCACTGCAAAAGTCGATGAAAATATATTATCTGAAATTGTAAGAGAAAACTTTGATCTTACGCCAAGTGGAATCATTACTTCACTTGGACTTCTTTCACCAATCTATTCGCACACTGCCTACCACGGTCATTTTGGGCGGAAGCCAGATGAAAATTGTATTGGTTCATTCTCATGGGAACGAACTGATAAAGCCACTGCTCTTCGCAATGCATGCGATTGCACTGCAGTAACAAACTAATGGAATCCGATCCACGCGGTGTTGTCACACAACGAATCGCGTCTCAATTCAAACGATTCCCGAGCATAGACCCAACCCCCCTTCTCGTTGATGGTCTTAGTGGCCGAGATGCGGGACTAGCAAGAGCTATTGACCACGCCATTCACCGTCGTTGGTATTCGCTATCCACTGTCATTTCACATGCAAGTAGCCGTAAACTTCATAAACTCGATGCGCCTGTTGGTGCTGTCCTCCTTGTTGCAACAGCGCAACTTCTTCTACTAGATCGCATTCCAGATCATGCAGTAATTCACGGCGCCGTTGAGTGGATTAAAGCAAGTGGGCAACGCCCACGTGCAGCAGGTTTTGTCAACGCTGTTCTTAGAAAAATTACTCGATTCCGCGGTGAACAAATTTCAAATGGATCTGCTGGCAATCCAAATCATTTTTTGCGTGGCGATGGAAATTCGTGGCAGTTCACTGAGCCGGTCTTTGATAATGACATCGCAACCCAACTTGGCTTCTCAACAAAGTCTTGGGCGAGATTGGTCGAAGAATTTGGCAATGAATACGCACTTTACATTGCATTAAATAGTCTTGTTGAACCACCAATTATTGTGACATGTCCCAACGAACAATCTCTGCCTGAAACGATACTTCCTCACTCCATTGATGGATTCGGTGTCGTTCCTCATGAAGTGAGTCTAAGTGAACTTTTCGATACACACAAACACCTTCGTGTACAAGATCCCACCTCTGCAAAATCACTCTCTCTTGCATCGTCACTAAAACCACAGCGAATTCTTGATTTATGTGCGGGTCGTGGAACAAAAACAAAACAACTTCGTTCCATGTTTCCAGATGCAATGATTGGCGCTACAGAGCCCAACGAGGTTCGAAGAGCTTCGCTTCTTGAGATTGCAGATGATTATTCCATCGAGGTATTCACACCAGAAACATCTGGTCCAACTGAACCATTCGATCTTGTACTTGTAGATGTCCCTTGTTCCAATAGTGGCGTGTTTGCTCGAAGGCCTGAAGCCAAATATCGATATTACAAAAAACAGATGGACTCTGTTGTTGAACTACAGCGAACAATTTTAAGTGAAGCCATTGAAGTCCTTCGGTCTCGTGGGCACCTGTTGTACGCGACGTGCAGTATCGATGACGCTGAGAATGAGGAACAAGCAAATTGGCTTTCGACCAAGCGAAACCTCTACGGATGTGACCAAATTCGAACACTTCCATCTGGCGAACCTGGCTCAGAGCCAACATCTTGGCATGATGGCGGATATGCCACCCTCCTTCAGGCAACATAGTTCTTGGCAACGATCGGTTGTATTGTTACAATCTCCCTCTTACCTATCCCGATTCTTCGTGGAAATAAGAATACCAAAATGAACCTTATTGACTTACTCCAAGAAAATACAATGCGAGTGCCTCTTGTATCTACAGACCGCCACTCTGCGATTAGTGAGCTTGTGGATGTTCTCGCGGATGCTGATTGTATTTCAAACGCACAAACTATTAAAGAACTCGTTTGGGAGAGAGAATTGCAACGTACAACCGGTATCGGTGAGGGGCTTGCTATACCTCACGGTCGTTGTGACAAACTCGAGAACATGGTAATGGCAATGGGTCGACCACCAACACCAATTGATTTTGCAAGCCCAGATAAACGGCCGGTCGAGTTAATTATTCTACTCGTCTCCCCCACCGACAATACTTCTGATCACATCCAAGCACTTGGAAGAATTAGCCGGCTTATGGTTGACCGTTCATTTAGAGAAGCGGCGTATTCCACAGATAGTGCCGCTGCTTTGTTTAGTCTCTTTCAAGAAGCTCTACAAACCTCATCGGTCTAGGTCTCTACTGCGAGCTCGTTCAGCCTGAATCTCTCTTACAGTTTGAATTGCTTTACGTGATTCTTCCTTTTTACCTTCACGTTCCAAAGCGCGAGCATAAAGAAGCCACCACGATGGGTTGTTATTATCTTCTTCCAAAACTCTGCGCATAATTTTCGATGCTTCACTTGGCGAACCATGGTCCATTTCTAAAAGTGCAAGTTGTACTTTCAGTCGAGTTGCATGAGGGTTTTTCTCCACCGCTACTCTAGAAAGGTCTAGTGCACGAGTATACATACTACTTCTCTTTATCCAACCAACATAATCTTCCCAAAGAGTGTCCCAGTCTGGATTGGCTTCTAGTTTGTCGGTATAAAATGTGTTAATTGGGTTGAATTGATAGTGGTTCTGTAAGTTTTGAGCAAGCAACATTGCAGAGTATTCATCTCCTACTCTCTTGTGAATTCTTCTGAATAGTCGTTCTGCCTCAATAAATTGCAATTCTGATTCTAAATACACCCCGACTGCTTTGTCAATATTTGGGTTACTCGCAAAAGCATAACCACCATCTTCAAATGGACTTGCTAACTTGTAATACCGCATCGCGGTAGCAGTATCATTATTGCGAATTGCATTCTCACCAATTAATTTGAATGACTGAATTACAGCGCTGTGGGCAGTAAGCGCAAAAAGTATCACAGCAATCAAGATAAATAGAAAGCCGGGCAGTTTAATTTTTCCATGGAATTTTAACCGCCATGAGTGGAAATTAACGTTTGATTTTTGAAGCACTTTAATTGCTTTCCATACCCACCACGTCACAACGAGAGAAATTCCAACAGCCATTAACATTGGTATGAATTCGTACAACCTGCGAAATGCGAAGAACCCCAGTAAAAATAAAGCACTAACAAATAACTCCTCCCAAAGTGCTAAATCATATTTCCGCTTCTGAGTTCGCTTGCCAAGTGCAACTGTGCCAAAACCTATGTGCAAAGCGTCGTTTGGACAGGCATCAACGCAGTCCATGATTTTCATGCAGCCACTATCAATGACCATCTTGTATAGTTTTACTTCTTCATGAACACGTACGTTTGATGTGCATGCTGCTGTGCATCTTCCACATTGTTGGCAATTATCATTCACACGGACATGCATTGGCGAAACTGCATCAAGTGGCTTAAAAAATCCGCCATACGGACACCCATATGTGCAAAAACCTTTAGCACCCAAAATATAGACCGTCGCAAAACCACATATAAATAAGAAGGGAACAGCAATGATTGGTGAAGCGAAAGAACCCCAATAATCTTCTGTCAGAAGTTGATTCGACATTTCAGGCCACGGTTTTTTTACTATGAGAAAGCGGTACAGCAAGGGCCAAATGTACATATAAAACGCTAACGCAAACGGAAAGAATATAAGGGTTCTCGACCGAAACGGCTTTGGACGAATGTGTATTTTTCGTAATAGTAAATAACACCAATCCTGAAGCAAGACAACATGGCACCCCCACCCGCAAAACCATCTTCCAAAAATTAATGTTGAAAGTAATGCCAGAGCGAAGAAAATGGCTCCAGTATTTACTATCCCTTCAGCAACGAACAGAATACCTTCAGAAGGTTCTATTGGTGATAATGTTTTTCCTCCGAACCAACCATACTTCTTCCCAATAAACCACAGTGCAACGTGCAAAATGATGAGTATCTGTACAACAATCAAAACCGTCCAACGCATTTTGGAATGTTTGCGTTTTGGTAGAACAGGAAGTGCGATATCGGTAGTCGAGTTTTCTGCCGTCACAGATGTACTGTATCAATTAATTACCCTGCAAGAAGATCTAACGGTAAACGGTTCTCTATTACTTCACGAATCTTGAGAAGTGCTCTAATTTGAATTTGTCGCACCCTCTCTTTGGAAATTCCCAAAACTTTGCCAACTTTTTCGAGTGTGAGCATGGGTGGGTTTTGCCCTGCAAATAAACCAAACCTATACCGAAGGACGTCTTGTTCAACAGGGGATAGCTGTGCTTCTTTGCTTCGTACTACATCTCGAATTTCAACAATATATTCAGGTGTAATAAATCCATCTGTACCTTGTTTTTCAATTGGTTCGCGGTCGGGGTCAAATTCAAACGGCACATTATCGCGGTGTTTGAGTTGTTTACGTCCAAACCGATTGAATGCTGTAGTCAATGCGCGGCAAGCATAAGTTGAGAATTTATACCCTAGTTCACAGTTAAATCGATCTACTGCTCGAAGAAGTGCCACATTGCCTTCAGCAACAAGATCTGCATATTCGCCTGTTGCCCAACTTCGTTTTGCCATTGCTAAGACTAATGCTAAATTGCGTTCGACAATATGGTCACGGCAATCAATAGTGATGTCGTACCATCGAATCAATTCATCGAGGTCCTTATCACTTGGTTTTTTTGCGCGACTGATTCGCTCTTGAAGTTGCTGGAGTTTCATCCTTGAGTAGTTGTACTGGCGAAACAGAACGGCTTCTTCATCGCGAGTGAGTAACGTTGCAACACTTCGCTTTGGTGGGGTTGCTCGATCTATCGCTGGGCTGTACCAAGAAACGGATAAGCGTGGAACTGTTTCAGGAATTTCAAATACAAGTTCCTCCGCATTCTTCTTGGAAAAACACGGGGACTTCACCACAATTACTGGCTCTAACAACGCTTGATCAATCTTTTCGTGTTCAATCGTTGATCGACGTTTAGTGCGCGTACTTTTGCGACCGCGAGCGGTTTTTTTTTGTTGCCTGCTTTGTTTTGGCATTAGCTGATGAAATGTAGCCCCTTTGTAAAAAGACATGACCGCATTTTGAGCATACGGCACCCCTACTACGCACCTCTTTGGAAAGTGTGTACCGGTTTTTACATTTTTTTTAGACTTTTTCTACATTTCTTCAATGAAGAGGGTGTTATCGGACACAAATGCCTTTGTATAGGCATTTTGGCTCATTCTGGCTCGTCACCGGAAAGGTCATATACCCACCCCTCATTCGCTCGATTCCAACTAAGAATTTCACCTTCGTTGAAAAAGAGCGCTAATTCTTTTGCAGAAGCTTCGGGGCTGTCAGAGCCATGAATAAGGTTAAAGCTGTTGGAAACACCAAAATCACCTCTAATTGTGCCAGCTGCGGCTTGGGACCCGAATGTTGCGCCCATCAGGGAGCGACAAACCGAGATGGCACCCACGCCCTCAAGCGCCAACACAAGCACTGGCGAACTCGTCATAAAGTTCACCAAACTGTCATAGAACGGGCGTTCTTTATGGTCGGAATAATGCAATGCAGCCAACTCGGGTGTTATCTGCATAAACTTTGAGCCAACTACTTTGAGCCCCTTGTCTTCAAATCGAGTGATAATTTTGCCCATCAGCCCACGTTGTACAGCGTCTGGTTTCAAGATGATGAGTGTTTGTTCCATGCCCATTTTTGGTAATCCTTTGCGTTATCAAAACTATTGGTAAGAGTGACAAGGATACCAAAAATGGCGTTTTTTCGCCCCCCTCTGGACAGAGTTTGGGTATTCTGCAGCGAAGCGAGTACGGATGCTCGCATACTCGCGTGATATCACGCCACGGAAGGCCCTCACTTTTACACGCACCTATGCCAAAAACAAAAACAAAAATAAAAACACCGAAAAAGAAAAAATCACGATCTAACGCCACTGCAGAAAGCATGGCAGCTGGGCAACGAGACATTTCGGTAAGCGAATTCTTTGCAAAAAACCGTCATCTTCTTGGCTTTGATAATCCTCGCAAGGCGATGTTGACCGCGATTAAGGAAGCTGTGGATAACGCCCTTGATGCATGTGAAGAAGGTGGGATCCTTCCAGATATTTACGTTCGTGTGTTACAAATCAGCGAATCTAGGTTCAAGTTAACAATACGTGACAATGGTCCTGGGATTGTAAAAGCACAAATTGAAAATATTTTTGGAAAGCTTTTGTATGGTTCTAAGTTCCACCGATTAAAAATGTCACGAGGTCAACAAGGAATTGGTATTTCAGCTGCTGGAATGTATGGTTTGATGACAACTGGTAAGCCGATTGTCATTATTTCCAAGACAGGAAAAAGAAAGCCCTCACATGAAGTCGTCCTTAAAATGGACACTTCAAAAAACCGGCCGACAGTTATCAGCGATGAAGAACATCCAGAAGACGATACTCTATTTGCAGATGGGCACGGAACACAAGTTTCAATTGAACTTGAAGGTAAATATCAAAAAGGCAGACAGTCTATCGATGAGTATCTTGAACAGACTGCAATCGCAAACCCGCATGCAACGGTTACATATGTCACACCAACAAACGAAACGATTGAGTTTCCAAGAGCAATCCAAGAACTTCCTGAGGAACCGAAAGAAATAAAGCCGCACCCGAAAGGCATTGAACTTGGAACGCTCATCCAAATGCTTGAGCGAACAGAACAACGCCAACTTGGTGGTTTTTTAACAAAAGATTTCTGCAGGGTTGGCGCTACCAAGGCAAGAGAGATAACCAAGGGCGCAGGAATGACTGGGCAAACTTGGATTAAAACAGTCGGACATGCAGAAGCTGAAAAGTTATACGACTCAATTCAAAAAACACGAATTATTGCACCAAATACTGATTGCCTTGTGCCAATTGGATCGAAAGCGTTGCTTGCGGGACTTCTAAAAGAAGTGAAAGCAGAATTCTTCGCTGCATCAACCCGACCACCAAATGTGTATCGTGGGAACCCTTTCCAAATTGAAGTTGCAATAGGATATGGTGGAGATCTCGGCCGCGATGACAGCGCAAAAGTGCTCCGATTTGCAAACCGAGTACCCTTACTTTACTCACAATCAAGCTGCTGTTCGTTTAAAGCTGTCGCAGAAACATCGTGGAAAAATTATGGACTCACCCAACCACGCAACTCCATTCCTTCGGGCCCACTTGTTGTCATGGTTCACATGGTAAGTGTATGGGTTCCCTTCACAAGCGAATCAAAAGAAGCAATTGCAGATTACGATGAAATTCGTAAAGAAATGAAACTTGCTCTGCAAGAGTGCGGGCGAAAGCTTGGCACGTACCTTCGAAGAAGAAAACGGATGGCACGTGAATCTGAACGTCGCAGTGTATTTGAACGATACATTGGTGAAATTTCTCGGTGTTGTAATTCAATTGTGGGAACTGATACTGACAAACTCTACAAGGCACTCATGAAGCAAGCAAAGCGCCGCACCGATGAGGCGGATGCACAACTCGATGACGAGGGACAACTTATCGACGATAACGGACGCCTCGGCAATGATGATGGCGTTATCATTGTTGATGAAATGCGGGATATTCCCGAACAAGAGGATTCCCTATTCGGCAACTCAGATAAGAAGAAGTCCAAAAAGAAAACGAAGAAAAAAGTTAAGAAAAAAACAGCAAAAAAGCGGGGTAAAAAATAATGGCTAAGAAAAAAACCAAGAAGAAAGTAACAAAGAAAACCGCAAAAAAGAAATCTGCTCGGAAAGTTAGTTCTGCTGTCGACAAGAAACGTGATGACTTAACCAAAAAGAAAATTGAAACTCTGGCTACCTCGATTGTTACACGATCGCTTTCCCAGAAAGAACCCACGTTTGAAATTCCAACGCGTTCAATTTCAAACATGAAGTACAACAAAAAGAAGCGCATCCTTGAAATGGGGTCGAACACACAAACGCGAAGTTTGTTCAATCTAGGGCAATCTCGAAAGTTTATGCAATCGCTTCTACTTGCTAAGGGTTGTCGCGACTTGATTGATGCTGAAAAAACGCTAAGTTTGCGGGGTATGTATTACATGGGGCTACACACCATTCCTGGAACAAAGGAAAAAACATTTAATGACCAGGGCGAATCTGATGGCATTTTGGAAGATTTAGAAGTCTCTCTCGATGGGCTGCGTGAAGAATTGCATGTGTTTGCGAAGAAACGCGGAACAATGGTTGGGAACATTACCGTTGTTGATAATGGTGATGAAATCAATTGCCGCCAAATGGGAAGTGGCGGTTACGCCATTCCAAGTATCTGCGAACCCAACGTAATGCAGTTTAAAAAGTGTGAAGCTGACTTTATCTTACATGTCGAGAAAGATACGGTCTGGAGCAGGTTCAACGAAGATCGTTTCTGGGAAAAACATAACTGTATTTTGACTGAAGGTTCTGGGCAACCACCTCGTGGTGTCCGAAGGATGTTGCATCGTATGCACAAAGAACTTAAACTCCCTGTCTACTGTTTGCTCGACTGTGACCCTTGGGGACATTACATTTATTCTGTTATAAAACAGGGTTCCATAAACCTTGCGTTTGAATCTGAAAGAATGGCAATTCCCGACGCAAAGTTTATGGGCATTCGTTCCAAAGATTATGAACGACTTGATTTATCCGACGATGTAAAAATTGAATTGAATGACAGAGACATTACGCGAGCAAAACAGATTGCAGCGTATCCTTGGTTTGAAGGCAAAAGGGAATGGCAACGAGAAATCAAGACGATGTTGGGCAACGGATTCAAGATGGAAGTGGAATCCTTAATTACCAAAGATATATCCTATGTCACAGAAGAATACGTTCCTGCACGCTTAAAAGAAGGTGATTTTTTAGATTAGTCGATCCCTATTGTTTTATATGTTTTTTGGGGTACACTAACGCTTCAGCCATTGTGAATTGACCATGTGTGTCAACCACCGCCAGAACATAGGAGCAGTCCAAGAATGACACCAGAAGAACAAACAAATAAGAATAACAACTCATTGGAATTACCTGAAAGCCCTACTCGTGTGCTTGTTGTTGATGATGAGCTGCTTGTTGCGCAGGGAATTATGGCTTCATTAAAATCACTTGGGTACGAAGTGCTTGGGCCTTGCAAAAATGGCGAGGAAGCAATCCAAACATGTCGTGATGACAAACCAGACATCGTAATTATGGACATCCAAATGCCAGTAATGGATGGAATGCAGGCCGCGCAAATAATTTTTTCCGAACTTGATATTCCCGTCATTATGCTCACAGCATATTCAGATGAAACATACTTAAACAATTGTGTTGAGGCAGGCGTTTTTGGATTCTTACTCAAACCCTCAAGTAACGAGCAGTTAAGTGCTGGAATTACGATTGCTTGGAATCGTTTTCTTGATGTTGTAGAGCAACGAAGTCAAATTATCAACCTAAAACAACGTCTTGATGATCGCCGACTAATTGAACAAGCGAAGTGGATAATTGTTAAACGAAAAAATATTTCCGAACCTGATGCCATGAAAATGTTGCAGAAGCAATCAAGAAGTTCGCGCAAGTCTATCGCTAAAGTTGCTCGAGCTGTCATCGATAGTGACGGATTACTTTAGGTTACAGAAATCACCCTAAGAGAATTCGGTACACAAGTTATGTGCATTTCGCTTGCGTTTCCAACTGAGTCGCCATCAATTTGCCACGGCGTAGGCTTATTTGTAACAACCTCAACCATCTTTCCTCTTGCATATTTTGCTTCGGGATGATGCAAATGGGTTCCACGATTCATAAGACGAACCCATTTCCAAAGTCCCCACCGACTTGTAAAAGGAAGGAACACTACGTCAAGCTGACCATCATCGTTGCTTGCATCGCGTGCAGGATTTAACCCCCTTGCATACGATTTACTATTTGCAACAACTGCCCACCCCTTCTGTCTGTGAACTACATTCTCACCATCAACATTAATCGTCAATTCAGGAACTTTCCAACGAAATAGTTGCCGGATAATTGGCATGCAGTACGAAAGATGAGTAATAGAAGTGCCTCGATGCGCCGCAAGATCATCGACAACACTTGCATCAAAACCAACTGATGCCATGAGTATCATAAAATCACCATTTGCATCTGCAGTATCAATCAATTTAGTATTACCAGCCCTTATCAAATCAATGATTTTTTCGGTTGGTACCAACATCCCCATTGATTTAGCGAAAAGATTTTCCGTTCCGCATGCTGCATGATAGAGAGGAATAGATGTACCCGATAAAACACGTGCGGCTTGTCGAAGCGTACCATCGCCACCAATAACAATGACCGCATCGGGGTTAAACTGCAAGTTTGGTTTTAACCACTGTTCAGGAGCTGAAGGAAGTGTCTGGATAAGTTGAACATCGCATGGTATTTTCAATAGCAAATGGGCAAGTTCGCCTGCCATTTTGCATGATCTCCCGCGTCCCGAAACTGGATTGTAAATCACCAACACTCTCATGAGTGATGCAATGGCACACATAGTATAAAATCGCTGCCTTGACCGACAGTCGAGTTCACAGTGATGTGTCCACCGTGCTCTTGGGCTATTCGCATAGTAGTTGGCAAGCCAAGACCTGTTCCGCCACGCTTTGATGAAACATAGGGATGGAAAATTTCATCCATTCGTGCTTCTTCTATTCCTTTGCCCGTGTCAATAACATGTATGAATGCCTCGCCATTTACATCTTCAAGTCGAATCATCAATTCCTTTTGATCACTTTCTTGCATTGCGTGTGTTGCGTTGATAAGGAGGTTCAGTATTGCTTGCTTCAATAATGAAGCATCGATGTTTGCAATCACGGGATGGTTTGGTAGCTGCATGCGAAGCGTAATGTTTTCGTTATCACACTGAGGATGATAAAAATCTTCAAGTTCTCCGAGCACTTCGCAGAGGTCTACTTCTTCCTTGTGTAATTTTATTCGTCCAGCAAATTGCAAGAAGTCGTCAAGAATACCTCTAAGCCGTTCCACTTCACGCGACAAGGATTCAAGCCGTTTCGTAATTTTGTTTTTCTCATTTTCAGGAACGTCTAATTGCTCAACATCTTCAGCAAGCAACTGGGCATTAAGCCCGACTGTTGAAAGTGGATTTTTAATTTCATGGGCGAGCCCAGAAGTCATGTTCCCAATTTCAGCCATTCGCTCGGAAGCCTGCGCACGTTTTCGAGCTTCATCCGTTCGCTTCGCGTCAAGTTTGTGGCGCAAAACCAATAATGGCAAAACAGACACCGCTCCAAGAGCGATGCCTGTTAATAGCCATGGTAAGGAAAACATT
>CAZQGB010000018.1:0-14470 GCA_964592615.1 uncultured Isosphaeraceae bacterium
AATGTTTCTGGCGTCCACACCCATTCTTCAAACATCTGCGATGGCGCTTCAACGAAGTCTCGCTCAACGCTTGTCCCTGCAAAGCCTGCAATTTTCGCTTCGCTTAAAATTGTATGAAGGCAGTGCCCAAACTCATGGAAAAATGTCTCCGCTTCATCGTGTGTCATAAGCGAAGGTTTATCCGCAGTTGGTTTTGTGAAGTTACAAACAAGCGCGGCAACTGGTAATTGCACCGAACCGTCTTCCCAAACCTTATGTTGAACCAATCCCCACTGCGCCGCGTGCGAATATTTGTTGTCACGCGGGTGCAAGTCGATGTAAAACTCGCCAAGCTGATTGCCAGAATTTGTGTCCCAAACCTCAAAGAGGCGAACATCGTCGTGCCAAAGAGGGGTTCCACGTTCGCTCGCTTTCTCTGTCACTTCGCGATATTCAATGCCGTATAAAAGTTGTGTGATTTCAAACAGCCCGTCCATCACATTTTGCAGTGGCAAGTATTCTTGTACTTTTTGTGAATCAACTGCGTACTTGTCGTTTTTGATTTTTTCGTAATAGTAGCTAAAATCATAAGGATAAAAATCTGCATCGGGATCACCAATATCACTGCGTTTTGCTTCCAAAAGTTCCGCCCAGTCTTTTTCTGCTTTTTTACGAACAACGGGTCTTAATTTTTTATAAAAGTCTGCAACCGTTTTTGCGTTTTTAGACATTTTGGTTTCTGTTTCAAAGTCAGCTGTTGTTTCATAGCCAAGCAGGTCCGAAGCCTCGTCACGCAATTTAATAATAACTTCTAGATTCTTAACATTCTCTAAACCTGCTCGTTTTGAATACGCAAATCGAACCGCTTTTCTGGTTTCAGGAACCGAACAATAATCCATAATTGGACCGAATGTTGGGTAATCAAGAGTGACCTGATAATTCCCGTCTACAACGTCTATTCCATCAATTACATCTTGTGGAACACCCGCCAAAGCACCAAGGGGAATTGGAACTATTGTTTTGTCTTCCCGGATGTTCGTGTCGAATTCTATTTCCAACTTACCAAGTTCTTTCTTAATCCTTTTTAATTTTTCCCGATCTTCTGGTGAAAGCATCATGCCACTGCGTTTGTAGTCTCGCATTGTGTGCTCAAGCATGCGTGCCTGCTCACCAGAAAGTTTTGGATTTGTGTCGGCATACGCTTTTACCGCGTTATACAACTCTTCGTTTGTTCCAAAATCAACCGCCCAATCTGACCACATCTGGGAAGCACCTTGGGAGGCCTCTCGGATTGCTGCATCAGTATGAACATACGCCATAAACCCTTCCATGTTGGAACTATTATCGAGCCGAACCATCATGTCATCGAGAGCACCAATTGTGTTTTGGAAAGTTCGTTGGTCATCTGGAATTGCAATAATTGTTGCAATTTCAATATCAGCGTTTGCAAACGCCATCTCAACCTTTGCGGTTAACTCTTCAGGAGTTTGGGGTATTGGCCTATCTGCAAAAAGTGTGGTTGTAAGTACAAGTGAGAGGGTTGTGAAAAGTAGATTCATGTTTGGTTCCTTCTATTGGGGACCATATAGTGTATAAGGAAACAGGGCTCATAACATTTGTTACGAGCCCTGTGTTAAATGGTGTGCATTAATATTACGCGACCGCTTCAGCCATCGCTTCTGCCTTGGCTTTAGCGTCTTCGAGGGTCCCAACATACATAAATGCTGATTCAGGAAGATCGTCGCCCTCGCCATTACATAATCTTTCAAACGAATCAACGGTTTCTTCAAGTGATGAGTTTACGCCTGGAAAACCGGTGAATTGTTCGGCAACGTGGAATGGTTGACTGAGGAATCGTTCAATTCTTCGAGCTCTTGCAACTGTTAGTTTGTCGTCTTCAGATAATTCATCAACACCGAGAATTGCAATAATGTCTTGCAAATCTGCATATCGTTGAAGGATTGTTTGGACTCGACGTGAGACGTCGTAGTGCCGTTGCCCAACAACTTGCGGGTCGAGAATACGTGATGAGGATGCAAGTGGGTCAATCGCTGGGTAAATACCTTTTTCAGCAATTTTTCGTTCGAGCACAACAAATGCATCTAAGTGAGCAAACGTTGTTGCAGGTGCTGGGTCAGTCAAGTCATCAGCTGGAACATAAATCGCCTGTACCGATGTAATAGCACCCTTACTTGTTGAAGTAATTCGTTCTTGAAGTTCGCCCATTTCTGTTGAAAGTGTTGGTTGATACCCCACAGCAGATGGCATACGCCCAAGAAGCGCTGACACTTCTGAACCAGCTTGGGTGAAACGGAAAACGTTGTCAACAAAAAGAAGTGTTTCTTTACCGGATTCATCGCGGAAATTTTCCGCCATTGTGAGTGCTGAAAGAGCAACACGAAGACGTGCTCCTGGTGGCTCATTCATTTGACCAAAGACCATCGCTACTTTATCGAGAACAGAAACTGTTTCACCTTGATCGTTTGTAAATTGGGCTTCTTGCATTTCAAGCCAGAGGTCGTTGCCTTCACGCGTTCGCTCGCCGACGCCAGCAAATACCGAATATCCATCAAAGTCGCGTGCAACACGAGCAATCATTTCTTGAATAATAACTGTTTTACCAACTCCAGCACCACCGAATAGACCAATCTTACCGCCACGAACAAATGGGCAAAGAAGGTCAACAACCTTGATACCTGTCTCGAGGATTTCAGAGTTTGGGTTGAGATCAGCAATGAGTGGTGGTGTAGCGTGAATTGGCATACGCTTTTCGTGAGGAACATCACCACGTTCGTCAACAGGATCGCCAAATAGGTTAAAGACTCTGCCAAGCACCCCTTCGCCGACAGGAACTGTAACTGGTGAACCAGTATTCGAACACTCTTGCCCACGTCGAAGACCATCGGTACTACCAAGTGAGACGCAGCGAACCTTTCCGCCGCCTAAGTGCTTGTTAACTTCGCCAACGAGTTTTACTTTTTCGCCAGCATTTTCGATTTCGACTTCTAGTGCGTTGTAGATTTCTGGCAGTTCGTCTGCTGGAAACTGAGCATCAAAAGTTGAACCGATAACTTGAATTATTGTGCCATTTGTGGACATTATTGAATCCGAGAATTAGATGTTTATGGTTGAAAAATGCATCCCTACAAACGGGACTTCAGAACGCCAAAGGATACCTAAATTTCAACCGTTTGCCAAGCCCTCTGGGGGACTGTCCCCGGGGGACTGTCCCCATAAAAAACGAAAGAAATTTGATGTTATAGATGCGTTTCGTAAGTTTTCAGTTGATTTTTGGGGGACTGTCCCCTAGGGACAGTCCCCCGTATAATTCCCGCGGAATGAAGTTTGATTTTATAGATCAGGTCCTCGAGCAATCAGATGACCGAATTGTGACGATAAAGCAAATCAACGAGGACGATGGGTACCTTAGGGATCATTTTCCTACGTTCCCAATCATGCCAGGAGTTCTAATGCTTGAGTCAATGGTTCAGGCGGCCTCAAAACTCTGTTCAGGAGATGGTCAACGACTCGTCCTTGGAGAGGTAAAGGCTATTAAATACGGTGCAATGGTCAAGCCAAATGATCAATTAAGGGTGGAAATTACGATTGTAAAAACGAATGAAGATGGCTCCTTCGCCTGCAAGGGCATAGGAGCTGTTTTAAAAAATGATTCTGAAGAAACTGAGACAGCCGTTGCGGGACGGTTTACCATACGCCCCGTTCGTATGTCCTAAAGATTTTATTACAGGAGACGGTCATGAGCCGCGATGATATTTTTGAAAAAATCCAAGAGGTTCTCGATGATGCCCTTGGTGTAGATGAAGATGAAGTAACACCCGATGCAAGCTTGACCGCTGATCTTGGTGCTGAATCCATTGATTTTCTTGACATTGTGTTTAGGTTAGAAAAAACATTCGACTTCAAGATTTCACAGGGTGAACTCTTTCCAGAAAACCTCACCGAAAATGAAGAGTGGGTTGCAGATGGAAAACTTACTGATAATGGGCTAGAAATGTTACGTGGCCGAATGACGCACGTGGATTTTGATGCTTATGCGGAGAGTGATCGTGAAGTTTCAAAGATTGGGGATTTAATCACAGTTAATTCCCTTGTTAATTTTGTTGAAATTAAACTCGCTGGATAGCACATGCGTTGGCTTTGGATTGATTGCATTATTAAGTACGATGCCGACAAACAACTTGTTGCTATCAAGAATGTTTCTCTCTCCGAAGATTACCTGCACGACCACATTATCGGTGGAAAACCAATTATGCCGTTTTCTCTCATGATTGAAGGAATGGCACAAACTGCAGGTATTCTTGTAGGAAGTGTGAACAAATTCAAGGAAAAGGTCATTCTCGCAAAAATCGCAAAAGCAACATTAGATTCTGATGTTACCGCTGGTGATACCGTTCGGTTTGAAGCTGCCATAGACAACATAGATGATTCAGGGGCAGCAACGAGTGGGTTCATTGACCGAAGAGTTGCCGGCGGTGATGCTTGGGAGCGAGTGGGGAGGGTTAATCTGCTATTTAGTCACATCGATAACAACATGGCGGGTACAGAATTCCCCGAACACAACTTTGTTTTTTCCGACAATTTCAAGATGATTTTAGACACTGCGGGTCTTGCGTCGCTTGCAGAATAAAGAAGGTTTGTTATAATTAGACATATCGCAACATTTCCATATATTTATCGCAACTAAGGAGGCACACATGCCACGACTAAAAAATATTGACCCAACAACTGATACAGGCGCAGGAGCGGATTTGCTAAACGGGCCACTTAAAGCGAAACAAATTAACATTTACAAGGGTCTTGCTGCACACCCAACCCTTTTTGAAGCATTCATGGCATGGGGCAGGGGTTCCAAGGCGGGCGGACTCTCGCCGCAGGAAGGCGAGGTTGTACAACTTCTCGCTGCCGAAAAAATGCATTGCGAATACTGCACAGCCGCACACACAATGGTTTCGTCTGGCCTGGGCATTTCAGAAGAAGATTGTTTAAACATTCGCCGCCGTCACAGTGATGACCCAAAAACCCAAGCACTTATCAACTTCACTGCCGAAACCCTCGACACATATGGGAACGTGAGTGACGGAACACTCGAAGCGTTTATGGACGCTGGTTTTAGTACAGAAGCCGCAATCGAAGTAGTTGCTGGAATCTCAATCATGACGTTTACCAGTTTGTACAACCACATCAACGATACCGTTGTTGATTTCCCACAAGTCGCAACCGTATAACTAGTTTTTGGAACAAAAACGGGTCCCCGCCTATAGGAGGGGACCCTGTTTTTTTGGTCGATTAGAGTTTCGACCGAAGGGGAGAATGTGGTCCACTAAAGAAGGTGGACCATTGCAATGGAGGAGAAAAGAAAACTATCTGCCACCTACTATCAAATACAATATTTGCTAATGCAAGTGTGAATCTCCAATTCCTGATCCAATTGTGACGGTTATGCCGGTTGCCCGTACAATTACGGCAATGGAAGACCATATAGCCATCTATGCAGGTTCCTTCGACCCAATTACAAGTGGTCATCTTGATGTAATTTCACGTGCAAGAGGAATGTTTGACCAAATTATTGTTGGTATTGGGCACAATCCCGAGAAACAATCGCTCTTCCCGTTTGACGAACGGGTTGTAATTGCGACAACTCTGATTGAGGAGTTGGTTCAAGCCAACCCTGATCTTGCTCCTGTAACTGTTAAACAATATGGTGGTCTTACTGTTGATTTTGCGAAAAATTCTGGTGCCTCTGCATTACTGCGAGGGATTCGAAATGTAACCGATCTTGCAATGGAAACTCAACTTGCAATAACAAATCGTCAAGTTGCCAATATGGAAACTGTTTTTATTGTTACTGGTGAAGCATATGCATTTACTTCTTCTAGTTTAATTCGGCAAATTGCTGCTCTTGGCGGCGATGTTGAACGGCTTGGAAGTATTATTCCACCACTAGTCATCAATAAAATTAAGGCACTTCAATCCGACCCCACAAGTTCACTGCACACGCTTGGACAAGACGCTCATATTGAGTAATCGATGGAGTGGAGAATAGCTTCCATTGGTACGCTTGCTTCAAACCCTCTTTGGAAAGAGACGGGACCGCTACGAACTGGTCACGCAACAACAACCGTCATCAAAAGTGGGGATGCGATACTTCTTGTTGACCCATCACTGCCCCCACTCATGCTCGATGCAAGATTACACGAACGCTGGGGCTTCGGGCTATCAGAAGTTACACATGTTTTTTTAACCAGTTTTGATTCCGACAGAAGAAGAACCCTTCTTGATCTTCAACATGCTACTTGGTTCATGCACGAGCCAGAGATCCTCTGTGCCTCTGAAACCATTCAGGATGAATTGTTGCGTGCTGAGGGAGATGAAGAACTTTCCAATCTCTTAGAAAGCCACAGAGATTTACTCTCCTCTTTTGAAGTCCCCAATGACAAGATGTTCGAAGGTGTAGATTTGTTCCCACTTCCTGGATACACACATGGAAGTTGTGGGTTATTGCTCCCAACTTCAAGCCGAACAATTCTTATCTGTGGTGACACGGTTCCAACACGCGAACATGTTATCAAGGGAAGCGTACTATCTAACGCTGCAAACATCGAACTCGCCCAAGAATCGTTTAGAGAGTGTGCTGAAATTGCAGATGTCATCGTGCCTGGTAGAGATAATGTTATTTTGAACCCACTTCGATTGTAATGATTACTTTTTTTATTGCCATCACCCTGTGCCAGAACCCCGCTGCCCAAACCTTTGAACTTCAGGCTGCAAAAAAACTTGGGGCGAAAGTCGCAGCAGTACAAAAAAAGTTACCCGTTGTTAACCAAGTTGTTCTAGTTCCTGACGAAGCCACATACTTAGATGAAATTTCACGTTGGTCACCTACACAGCGGTGGCCAGTTTTATTCAATCAAGAACCAAAGGTGTCGCAATTCATTCGTCGATTTTCGCCAGAAAAAGTTTGGATCAGGGATTCTGTTGGGAAAGTAGGAGACGTGGGAAGTGCAATGCAACAAACAGTTGCTGCCGCGTGGGGTGGTGAGGGCACGGTTAAACAGGCACTTGATGAAATTAAATTGCCTCCACTTGGGGTTGTAATTACATCAACAACTGATTCCGCGCGAACCGCTGCTGTTGCGCTTGCAGCTGGCAGGGGGCAACTTCTGACTTTCATGCCAAGCAATTGGGATGAGGAGAACAAGGTTTTAATCGAATCCAAAACAACTTCGTTGGTGAGAGAAGTGCACAAAACACTTTCAAATACCGGTCTTACTTTTGATGTAATTGGTGATGAAGTCGATGCGCTGACGGTTTGTATGTCTTTGCCTGCAAGGGTTGATTATTCTGCAGCAACAAAAAACCCCGTTGCAGTTAGTGACGTCATCGGGCGTAATGAAATGGGCGAGCGTTTTGCATGGACGGGTTGGATTTTTGGATCCAAAGCAAATGCTGCGTATATGGCTATGTGCAGTTTGTTTTTAGATCGAACCAGGTATTGGTTCTGTAACACATACCCAGACAAAGGTGGCTGGGAAAAATATGGCACTGGAAACATATTAAAAATTCTTCCAAATTTTGGTATTCATGCAACCAAAACCAATGGCACTCTGCAATCACTGCAAGAAGCCGAAGTGGGTGGCGTTCGAGCTGATGTAATTTACTTTACGTCCAAAGGCAATCAAGATTTTTTTGACATGGCCGATGAGCGAACATCACCAACATGGATTCCGTTGTTGGATATGCCCTCGGCCCTTTATTTTTTACATAGTTGGTCACTCAAAAATCCATCTGGCCGAATGACTGTCGGTGGTACTTGGTTGTCTCGTGGAGTCTATGCATATGTTGGCTCCTCACACGAGCCCATGTTGCAGGCATTTGTTCCCCAAACTGAAATCATGCGACGAACTATGAGTTTGGTTCCCTTTCTTCTTGCATCAAGATGGAGCGCGGGTGATTTTGTTTACTCAAAACCGTGGCGACTAAACACTATTGGTGACCCTTTAATGTTATGCCCACCAAAAAACTCGGTGACAAGGATAATAAACCCAGCGGTTCAGTTGCCCGACTATCAAGATATCGCGGCACTTGCAAAAAACGCAATGCAAACAGTAAATGACAACCCAAGCGATGAGTCGTTTGCCACTGCAATACATACTATCGCTCTTTTGGGTCAAGATTCAATGATTGCTAAACTTTGGAACCTTGCCACAAACATGGGAGTTGCTGGAGCAGAGACCTCGCGAGCCGCGATGCCTGCTTTATTCCGCCAACAGAACACCGATAATTTCATTTGGGCATTTTTAAAAACTAAAAACCCAACCCGGCTTGAACAAGATATGTTGTGGCAGCTTGCTGGGATATCCCCAACAACATCGATTCAATTACTTATTGACAATTTACGAAGTCCTTATCAGGTCGACGATCTAAAAGTAATTGCAGATAGACTCGTTTCAAAGAGAGGACCCAACGCAATCCTAGATATCATTGATAATTTACTTCCGAACGCTAAAGGACGAAACGAACGAGAATTGAAACGAATGAGGAAAAAATATGACAAGTAAACCTCGGCCCGTTGTGCTTATCGTTCGAGATGGGTGGGGCAAAAACCCTCATCCGTCTATGGATGCGTATAACGCAATAGTCCAAGCAAACACGCCGGTTGCTGACAGGTTGTGGGAAACATGCCCAACTACTCTAATCGGAACATGTGGAGAACACGTCGGATTACCAGCAGGGGTCATGGGAAACAGTGAGGTTGGACACCAAAACATTGGTGCTGGTCGAATAGTCCCACAGGAACTGATGCGATTAAATATTGCGGCAGAAAGCGGTGAGTTTAAAACAAACCCTGTTATCACAGATTTATTCTCTAGGGGGGTGGGTGACAACGCTGTGCATATTGTTGGTCTTGTAAGTGATGGCAGAGTGCATAGCGATCTTGCGCATCTGTTTGCGTTGCTTGATGCAGCACCAACAAATACAAACATTTTTATTCATGTTATTACGGATGGTCGTGATTGTTCACCAAGCGCCGGATTAGGTTTTGTCAAACAACTTGAAAACCATATCCGAGAGACAAATGCACATATTGCATCTGTGATGGGTCGGTTTTGGGCAATGGATCGAGATAATAGGTGGGAAAGAGTTTCTCTTGCATTTGAAGCAATGACAGGGCGGAGCACAACACATCCGTTGCGTGATGGTTTGCCACAAACTCGAACAGCATTTCGCGCATCTGATGCTGTTTCCCAATATTACGATCACCCAACAAATCAAAGCCAAATCGGAGATGAATTCATTGTGCCAACTCAGATTGTAGACAACAACAATGAGCCAATTGGTGTTGTTCGAAATGGCGATGGAGTGTTTTTCTTCAATTACCGTGGCGACAGACCGCGCGAACTGAGTAGGGCTTTTGTACTTAACAATGAGGAGTGGTCTTGTGTTCCAAGGGGTTCTTTTTCTAGAGGCGAGGGGTTTAAGGATTTGTTTTTTGCCACAATGACAAACTACGAATCAGATTTACCTGTCACAGCTGTTGCTTTCAACAAGCCAGAACCAATGAAAAATATTCTTGGGGATGTATTATCTGCATCTGGGTTAACGCAATTGAGATGCGCCGAAACAGAAAAATTTCCACACGTCACCTTCTTTTTCAATGATTACCGAGAAGAACCATTTGACAGAGAAGAGCGAGTGCTCGTTCCTAGCCCAACGGACGTTTCAACATACGACCAAAAGCCCGAAATGTCAGCACACGAAGTTTGCCAAAAAGTTATTGATGCTTTATCCAAAGACCAGAGCCCCTCGGTCATCATTGTTAATTTTGCAAACGGCGATATGGTCGGTCACACCGGTAGTTTGCCAGCAATCATAAATGCTGTCGAGGTTGTTGATGAGTGTTGTGGGAAAATCATTGATGCAACTTGCAATCAGGGCGGCACGCTCATTATCACTGCCGATCATGGAAATGCTGAGCGGACATGGAACCCAGAGACGAACAGTCCAGACACGGCGCACACCACGTATGACGTTCCGCTACATCTAGTTGGTGAACAGTGGAACTCTGCTCAACTAAGAGGTGGTGGCATACTCGCAGATATTGCACCAACCCTACTACACATCATTGGTATTCAAAAGCCACAAGAAATGACAGGCAGTTCTTTAATTACATAGTTATCTAATTCCACTACATACGCGAAGTGAGAGGGCTTCAAGCCCACGCCTTCCATCAAGCGTGCCACTTCTTGTACGTGCATCTACCGCGACCGCCTCGGTAAACAAATCTGCAAGTTGCTTTGATGTTTTTTGCTTTGCCACAGAAAGCATACGGTTCCCACCATCACCAAAAAGTTTTAGTGTTTTGCGAATATCTCCACTCGTTTGTCCGTTGTCAAACATTGTTGAAGCAGCACTGAGTCGCCTTGTCAAATCAACAACTGACCACATTAATAATTCTCTTGGTTGTTTTGAAATGTCTAGCAATTCGCCAAGTTTTGTTAACGATGCTTTTTCGTTCCCAGTTAACAAGATAGATTGTATTTCCCATGCTTGCTCTTCACGGCTTAGACCAACCATTTCAACCACATCACTTTTTTCTATCGTTGTACTGGGTGCCACTTTCGCTGACAACTTTCCGAGTTCGGAATCAAGTCGTGTGAGGGATAAGCCTATTCTCTGTACAAGAAGTTGTGCACCCTGGGAATGTAACGTGCAACCATATTCTTTTTCGCACCGAGCGACACACCAACGCATTGTGTCGGTTTCATTGTAGTTTTGCAATTTATACACAAGCCCAATTTTTGCTACAGCTTTATCTAATTTTCCGGGGCGCCAAGTTGTGGCTCTGAGCAACAGTGTTGCTGACGAAACTGGTGACTCTGCATATCGCTCCATTGCTTTTCTAGTTTGTTTCGTGTCCGAGCCCTTGGCTGCCAAAAATGCGTCTGCATTATCAACCACTACAAGTTTGTGTCGCATTAATAAATCAAAGGTACGGACCTCATCTAGAACAGACGCCAAATCTATTGATTCCCCATCAAAACAAACTTGGTCAATTTCACCGAACTCTTCTTCAAGCGCTTTTTCAAGGTCGCTGGTGTACCTCGACATCAAAAAAGGTTCTTTACCATGCAAAACTATCATTCGCATCGATGATGTAAATTTTGGCTGCTTTGCCATGGGTACCATCTTAACAAGACTGTGTCTTGTACGATGTGCGTATGTTGGTTCTTGAGGTAATCGAAGGTCCAGATTTAGGGGGTGTATTTCCACTCCCAACAGATGAGCCGCAACTAATCGGCCGGTCTTCTGAAGCGTTGCCACTGAGCGACCGAACAATAAGCCGTAGACATGCAGAACTCACTCCAGATGGTGAGAAGTGGTATTTACGAGATTTGTCTTCAGCAAACGGCACATTTTTAAACGGTCGTCTACTTAGCCAACGTGTTGCCTTGCGAATAGGTGATGAGATTGGGTGCGGTGCAACTTTATTTAGACTTACCGAACAGGCATCTGTTTTTGATGACTCTTTTTCAGGAGACGTTAACCTAGATACAAGCGCAGAATCGATTGTTGTCACGTCACCGCACTCACTAGAAGCTGCGAGGAATCACCTTCGAGTGGTGCACCGACTAACCGCGGCAACGGCTGGTTCCTTCGACATCACTGCAATCCTTCGACACCTAGTCGCAATTCTAGTTGATGAGCTAAAGCCAGACAGATGTGTTGGTGTCTTATTTGATGATGATAATAAAATCGGAACTACAATCGAAGCATCCTCTAAGCGAATCAAAAATGATGCCGACACCTTTTCTGAAGCAATAATTATGCACGCTTGTACTGAACAAACCGCAATCAAAATTCCAAGTGTAATTAAAGATATTCGATTTACACACGACGATGGTGTTATCAAGAGTGGTGTTCGATCTGCGCTGTGTGCTCCGTTAAGTGCTCATGGAAATGTACTTGGTGCAATTCTTCTTGAAATAACCTCGGAAAACCGTCGCTGGTCAGAAAACGAATCTGAACTCCTATCAACTGCGTGTGCGCATGGTGGTCTAGCGTTGCTCACTGCTTTCCTTGCTCACAACCGCCTTCAACACGAGCGTTTGGCCGCAATGGGTGAAACGGTTGCATCAATTAGCCACAGTATTAAAAATATGCTGCAAGGGTTACGAAGCGGTGCAGGAGCCATTGATCTCGCACTTGGAAGAGGAGATCTTGAACTTGCCAGAGAAGGGTGGCCGATTTTGGCACGCAACCTTGATCGAGTCTACGCATTAACTTTCAACATGCTCGCTTGGTCACGATCAAACACGACCGAACTTTCTCTTGTTCAATTTGACCCAATAGTGCAAGACGCCGTAGAACTTGTCCGTGGTGCTTGTGAGCGAAAAAATGTCGCCCTACACATCTCAGTCCTTCCAGATATGCCACCCGTTCCAATAGATTCGACAGCGATCTTGCAAGTGTTGTTAAATGTACTTAATAACGCAATTGATGCATCTCCATCAAAAACGGGAGTCGTCACCATACAAATTACCATCGATGACCCTTGCGAACATGTCCGGATTGCTATTACTGATAATGGTTGTGGAATTGAACAGGACAGCAAAGACCATGTTTTCCGCGCCTTCCATTCTACAAAGGGACAACGGGGAACAGGGCTTGGGCTCGCAGTTGCACGAAAAGTGGTTCATGAGCACGTGGGAACAATAGAATTGCACGAAGTTCCAAGCGGTGGTACCCAATGCGTCATTTTACTTCCGCTCAATAGGGATGATGATCCCGAAGACACGCACGGTCCTCCAACTGTTGGGCAAAGCGACCGCTTTTAGGATTCCGCAATCTGGGCCGTCCTGCTATGATGCCAACTCGGAAGAAAACCAACTCTATGATGACAGAACAAACTATCGAAACTACTACTGGCGTTGACCTCGTACGAGCTATCAACGGTTCACCCACACCACCTATCATGGCTTCTAGTTACCAGAGAACTCGCGAGATGACGCTCGATGAGTTGATGTTAGAAAACCGCGTTATTTTCTTGATCGGTGAGATTAATCAAGCATCGGCCGCGCGCGTCATGATGCAAATGCTGTACCTTGAAGATCAAAAGCGTGGACAGCAGATTAATCTTTATATCAATAGCCCTGGCGGTGCGGTCGATGACACGCTCGCAATGTATGACACAATGCAGTTCATTTCATCTGATGTTGCAACCTATTGTATTGGTAGAGCATATAGTGGAGCAGCGGTTCTGCTTTGTGCTGGCGAAGTTGGAAAGCGTCACATTTTGCCACATGCAAAAGTTATGATTCACCAACCTTATGGCGGAATAACTGGTCAAACAACCGACATTCAAATCCAAGCGGAGCAAATAATCGGTGCCAAAGCAACTCTAAACGGTATTATTTCTTCCCATACTGGCCAAACACTTAAAACAGTTGCTGCAGATGGTGAACGAGACAAGTATTTCTCTGCCGCAGAAGCAAAAGAGTATGGCCTCGTTGATGAGGTTTTTGAACACCACGAAGACAAGAAGAAAGCATAAACACGATGTCCACACTTGTACCAATAGTCATAGAAAAAACTGGACGGGGTGAACGCTCCTACGACATTTTCTCTCGTCTACTCAACGATCGAATTATCTTTATGGGTGGTCCGGTTATGGATGAATCTGCCAACCTTGTTGTTGCACAGTTGTTGTATCTTGCTAACGAAGATTCAAAATCTGATATCAGTTTATATATCAATTCCCCGGGCGGTTCTGTTACTGCTGGGCTTGGCATTGTCGACACAATGCACTTCATCCCATGCAACATCGCAACATATATCATTGGACAGGCCGCATCAATGGGTTCGGTCATTGCTTCAAGTGGAACAAAGGGGAAACGTTTTTCTTTGCCTCATGCTAAGAACCTGATGCACCAACCACTTCTTAGTGGTGTTCTTGAAGGTCAAGCAACTGATCTTGAAATAGAAGCACGCGAAATGCTTCGGCTACGAGACATTTTGTTTGCAATCTACGCAGAAGCTACCGGTAAAAAACAGAAAACTATTCATGACGACTGTGAACGTAACAAATGGCTCGATCCAAAAGAAATGCTTGAGTACGGTCTTATTGATGAAATACTTTCGAGTCTTCCAACAGATGAGTAGGGATTCATGAAAACGCCAAGCCGAAGGATTCACATACTTCTTCTCGTTGTGGTTTCTGTTTCGGTGTGTGGCTGTCGTCGCGAATCGTTGTTCAAAAAAAATATGCCTCGAACTCAATTCGAAGCATACAACACGATGCGATATGGTCCGCAAATTACTGAACAATCTGATCCGTTTGGTCTTCCAGAGCCAGCACTTCGTGCACGGCTTGGACACAAAGATTAAGCAAAAAAAATCAACTGATTAATTCGGGTCAGAGATTTTTTTGGCTCTGAGCCAGGTTGGCTCTGAGCCGGGTTGGCTCTGAGCC
>CAZQGB010000018.1:14570-24574 GCA_964592615.1 uncultured Isosphaeraceae bacterium
GGTTGGCTCTGAGCCGGGTTGGCTCTGAGCCAGGTTGGCTCAGAGCCAACTTACTTTTCCGTCCGATATGGAGCTTTGTAAAGTCCACGGTGGGTGTCTGTCCGATAGAATGGTAGCGGTGACGACATCATGTCACTGGCGAAGGAATTGCCCCGAATGACCATGAATTCAGCACGGATGCTATCGAAAAGAACCCAGATTGTTTGGGTTGCGTTTTTCTTTGCCATCCCTTGTGCCCTGTTTGTGCTCCAGCTTGGTAGCAATGATATTCAAAATGGTATTCTTCTAACAAAACTTTCTCCCGTAAACGAGCGGCCTGAACAAGATATGGTTGCTGTGGTTGGTGAAGATGCGAACCGATGGAACACCATCGTTATTCATCATCTAGGTCAACCGGGTGGTAGCCCTGAATTTCTTGACCGGTCTCATCGAAATTCAGGACTCAGTGGACTTGGATATCACTTTCTCATTGGAAACGGGAACGGTTTTGGCGATGGCACGGTTCATGTGGGATATCGATGGCTTGATCAAGTAGCGGGTGCTAAACCAGTAGGAGTAGATACTTCTCAGTGGAATGATGGCACAATCAGCATTTGTTTGGTTGGCAACGGTAATCGCAGACCATTTACCGACCAGCAACTCGTTCACCTGTCACACCTCGTTCAACGGCTCCAGGTGGACCTCTCAATCCCACCAAGCAGAGTTCTCCTTGCACATGAAATGGGTGGTACCACTGCTTCTCCAGGTAAATATTTTGCAGAAGCACAGTTTAGAAGCCAATTACTCGACATTTCTCCGACTACAAATCGTTGACTTTTCGTGAAAAACATTGATTTAGCCACTTTATCAGTGTACGCTACACATCACATCTTCATGCTCCGGTCGTAAGGGGTATTGGGGTAGATTGATACAATATGACTACCGTGACAACATCTCAACCTAAAAAAATAGGTCAATACAACGTTCTTGCACGACTCGGTGAGGGTGCTGCTTCGGTGTTGTACGCTGTTCAAAACCCCAAGGATAAGCAGGTTTCAGCGTTAAAGCACGTTGAGAAGACAGATGAGAAATCTCAGCGGTTTTTGGATCAGGTTGAGAAAGAGTACGTTATTTGCTCGAAATTAGATCATGAGGCAATTCGTCGGGTTCGAAAACTCGTTAAACACCGAAAAATGTTAAGGGTCACTGCGATTTCCCTCATCATGGAGTTAGTTGACGCTGACACTCTCGAGGAAAAACTTCCAAGGAACCACAAACACGCTGTACAAGTGTTTTTGCAGGTCGCACGAGGTCTTGCACATATGCATGGTCGGGGTTACGTGCACGCTGATATTAAACCAAACAACGTGCTTGTTGAAGATGGTTCAACTGTCAAAATTATTGACTTCGGGCAAGCTTGTGCCATTGGAACGATTAAGAAACGAATACAGGGAACACCAGGATATATGGCTCCCGAACAAGCACACAGAAAAGAAATAACTCAAAAAACAGATATTTACAATCTTGGAGCAACCATGTATTGGGTTCTTGTTGGAGACATTATTCCTACAGCAATGCCACCAAAGGACACAAGCAACAGTCTTGTCGGTGGAGCTGTCGATGCCGACAAGGTTCAGCTTCCTAGCCCACCACACGAACGGAACCCACGCATTCACGCCCTACTCTCAAAACAAATTATGGATTGCATCCAACCAAGAGTCGAAGATCGTCCAGAGTCGATGGCGATTGTAATCAATCGACTTGAACAAATTCTTGGCGCACTGGGTAACTAACTCAGCCACTCAATCGACAACATAGCGAACAGTTAATCTTCGCGGGTTGATTGAGGTTGTGCAACCATTACATTTTGTTGTCTAAGAGTTGCGTTTGTTCTGTTGGTAAGCATCACGGCGTTCAACATATTTCTTGTGATTAATTGGGATGTCCATGGGTTCTCCTAGAACATGTTGTTTGTGAAGTTTTTCTAAAAACGGGATGCACCAGCCACACGATGTTCCAGCATCAAGACATTCTGACAACTGAGAGGCTACTTTAGGTTTTTCTCGTTGGATATACGATTGGAGTTTAGACAGAGAAACCCTGTGGCAGACACAAACATGCTCTTCTTTTTTCATTGTCTAACATTACACCCAGACTTGGCAAATTAGGTGTGGCTCTTTTATTTTTCCGGTAAACGTTCCTATTGTGGTTGTTACTAACTTGACTTCAAATTCGGGGTTTTCATCAAGCCATGCGTTAATAAGAGAATCCACATACAACAGTGCGTCGTCTGTTAGTTTGCTGTGAAACGTTTTCACATGTGATGCACCAGTACCATCTGTGTTTGGAACCCTAGACCAGCTGCTTTCTTTCTGTTGGGTTTTTCCAAACGCCGTTATTTTACGAGTTAGACCCATGTGTTCTTCTGTTGACTCTATTGGAACGTCACCTACTACTTTGGGTTCTGGTAGTGGTGGTGGTGGATCTTGTGAATGGTCTTCAAATATTCTTCTGAATGCCAAAATGCCTTCGCCAGAAATAATCTCATATTCTGTAAGTTCCCCGTCTGCCCATTTCACCATCATGTTCCAACCGGATTGAATTTCTTTCCACATGAACACTTTTCCACGAGCCAGTCTTTTCACTGTTCCACGATCACCCTCAAGTCTTCCCTCGTTGGTGAGATACTCTGATCGGTGATCTGGTCGTGCATCTAGGTCTATCCAGCGACTTTCGCTCACCAAGTCTGGGCGTTCTTCTACCCTGAAACTGACAAGTGGTTTTTCGCCTTTTGCATCCACTGCGAGTAGCCAATCGAAGTGCGAGGTTCCATCGGGCAACTCGTGGTTAAGAATTACAGTGGGGAATGGTGATTCTTTCGTGGGGGCTGACATAACGAACTCCTAGTTACTGTATACATAATAGAGTACCACACAGGGGGAACATGGTCCAAATGAATCGAAATATGTATTCAAGAACAAACATTTCACCCACCTTTACGGCGAGATTCTATGCAATAAGTGAATTGCTACCGTATCATGTTGGAACAACAAAACCGATGCCACATTAGATAAAAGAGAAAGACTTGCCATGAAACATCACACTACTTCCGCTCCTTATTTGCTCGTTTGGGTATTACTCTGCACAATGTTACTAACAATTGTCGGCTGCGGGCAACCGAGCAACACGTCGCTGCTTGAACAGGGAAACTATGCAATGTGGCAGAACCGTTGGCCAGATGCTGCTAACGCGTTTACCAAAGCGACCTCTCAACACCCAGGAGATTGGGAAGCACAATACAAACTTGGAAAATGCTATTTAGAAATGGGTGAACCACAAAAGGCAACGCAATCACTCGCTATTGCAGAATCACTTCGCCCTAACGATACAGAAATTTCCGATATGTATGCTGAATCACTTCTTCTAAGTGGAGAGCGAGATTTGTTGTTTACGTATTTGTTGAAACGAGCCAGAAGAGTCGAAAATGTACGCGCGTGGACGGTGTTTGCAGAATACGCAATGGAAATCGATGACCCTGATTCAGCAGTAACAGCGATTAATACAGCAATCAATCTAAGCGATGGTACTGATGCAAGACCACGCGTGATTGCTGCAACATTCGCTGAGCGGCTTGGTGATGACGCTCTTGCAGTAACACACTGGAAAGAGGCGTGGATTATCGAGCCAACAAACGAAGACATTTCAAACGCCCTTCGGGCACATGGTATTGTGCCCGGCCCAACAATGACGGGCGTCGATGACACTGTTGAATGACCACCATTGGATCAACGTTTTTTCTTGACTCACTATCAGCGCTCAATGATTGCGCTCGTTTGCGGATACTTCGGATCCTCAGCACACAAGAATTAAGCGTTGGTGAGGTTGCTGACGTTGTACAACTCCCACAATCAACTGTTTCTAGACACCTTAAACTTCTGCTTGGGGCTGGATTTGTTGCAAGAAGGACCATTGGTACTACAGGGCTTTACCGTATTGCTTCAAACATGACTGCAGAAGCAACAGAATTGTGGAAGATTGCTATCGCAAATTCAAACCACCTTCCCGGAGCAAACGATGATGAGGAACGTCTTGTAGCAGTGCTCGCACAACGACATTCTGATAGTAGAACTTTTTTTAAAAATGTTGGGAGCGATTGGGAAGCGGTTCGCAGAGATCTTTTTGGTGATCGATTTACTTCCACAGCACTTCTCTCATTACTCGACCCATCTCTTCGTGTTGTAGATATTGGTTGTGGTATTGGAAACGCTGCCTCGCTTGTTGCACCCTATGTCCAGCGTGTTGTTGGTGTCGACCGAGAAAAATCAATGCTCACCCAAGCAAAACAACGCCCAGACCTAGCTTCGAATATTGAGTTTATCGAAGGAGAGGCAAACAACCTCCCGCTGAAAAGTGGGTCGCTCGATGTTGCTTTATTTTGTTTAGTCCTCCACCATATAGATCCCGCAAAAGAAGCTATCCAGGAGGCTTGCCGAGTAGTAAGAGATTGCGGTCGAATATTAATCATAGATATGCAACGGCATTCCCATGATGAGTATCAACAAACTATGGGTCATGTTCACAAGGGTTTTTCAAAGGCAAACATTGAAAAACTTGCAACAGGTGCTAGGTGCAAGCTTCATCGATACCACCGTTTAACACCTGAGACTGATGCTCGTGGACCCTCATTGTTTGCGGCAATACTCAGTGTTCATCACTGATCGACGCGTGGGAATAGTGCGACTTTATTAACAGTTGTTCCCTCTTGAATTCCACCCCACGTCAACAGTTCTTCGAAGGAACTTTGGTTTGAATCTACACCAACAGCATGGTGGAACTCGTTCATTTTGTTTGGTAGAAGTGGACTAAGCATCATTGATGCTATTCTCAACGATTCAATGCATTGGTACAAAATAGCTGCTACTTGGGGTTGATTTGTTTCGTCTTTTGCAAGTTTAAATGGTGCGGTATCGTTAATAAACAAATCGATGTCGCGAATTAAAGCCATCGGTGCTTCAAACGCTGCTACAAGTGAAAACGATTCCATCCCGGACACCCACTCTTCGGTTGCAATTTTGCATTTTTCTGGCCAATCAAACCCATCAAAAACTAATCGTTCACCATCTTGGGATTCGCTTGGAACAACACCACCGAAATATTTTCCAATCATTGCAGTCACCCTGCTTGTACAGTTGCCAACCGTGTTCACAAGATGGGAGGTGTAAATATCTTGAAATTTATCAGAAACAAAATCTGCATCGGAAGCACCAAGTGGTCCTTGGGTGACAAGATAATATCGCCAAGCATCCAAGCAGTATTTGTTCACATATGACTCTATTGTCTCAAGGTCAATAAAGTTGCCCATTGACTTGGACATCTTGCGACCTTCTCTTATCCAGAAACTGTGAGCATATATACAGTGTGGTAACGGCAGGTCTAAAGCGGTTAAAACCGCTGGCCAGATAACGGAATGAAACCACAAAATTTCTTTTCCAATTATGTGGTACGACGCTGGCCAGAAGTCACTCCGCTCTGCAAACTCTGTGCTTTCCGGGTCACCAAGTCCTAGAGCAGTAATATAATTGAAGAGGGCATCAATCCAAACATATATAACGTGCTCTGAATCATCGGGCATTGGAATACCCCACGAAAAATTAGTCCGGCTGATTGGAACATCTTGCAGACCTTCACGCAGCCTTCCAAGCACTTCGTTTTTTCGGCTTTGGGGCAGAACAAACTTGGGGTTAGATTCGAAAAGTTTTTCTAAACAGTCTTGATACGCACTGAGCTTAAAGTAATAGTTTTTTTCGGTGGCTCGAACCAACGGCTTACCGCTGATTGAAGATGTGTAGTCAAGGTCTCTTGCGCTTGTTTCCGTGTGATATTCTTCTTGCCCCTCGTCATACCACCCCTCAAATGTTCCAAGATATATATCCCCTTTTTCAAGCAACTTTGTTACAAATGCCTGCACCTGTTTTTTATGCCTGGGGTCAGTAGTACGAAGAAAATCATCGTTCGTCATCTCAAACATGCTCATAATTGATTGAAATTCTTCAGAATTTCGATCAGCTAATTCTTGGGGTGTCAAACCTTGCTCAGTAGCTGATTGTTCCACTTTTAGGCCATGCTCGTCGGTTCCTGTGAGAAAAAACGTGTCGTGCCCAATGGCTCTCATTGACCTTGCATATACATCGCAGAGTGTTGTGGTATACACATGTCCGATATGAGGTCTATCATTCGCGTAGTAAATTGGTGTTGACACGTAGCGTCTCTGTTTTGGCATGTTGCACAGTGTAGATACGATGCCTCAAAAAAGGAACCTCAGTATGAATCTCTATCGCATCCTAGCACTCCTCCTTGTAGTACAGTGTGCCCCAGCATTTGCTCAAAACTCGCTTGGTGACGGGACTGGACTTGATGCGAGCACTTCGCCCTATGGCAAGACCAACCAACAGGAGTACTTGCCAGCAGGGGTGCGTAATAGTGATATACGAAGCAGTAGCGTGTTGCAGGGCAAGAATTTCAATCAGGGAATTGGTCGTAATAGTGGGGATGCTGCAGGAATGCAATTATTAGCAGATGCGGCAAACGAGGGGGGGACCCAATACCTAGATGCACTCTATAACTCGCCTTGGTACTGGAATAACTGGAGTTCACAATCTGCTCAGTTTCTTTCTCAGGGAGAACTAAGTTATTTCAATCCAAATTTTATCGACAACTGGGCGACTGCACCCAAACAAATGTCAATTGGTCGTAACATCTTGTCCTACTCCCACGAATGGAACGAGAAAGACGCACAAAGGTTTGGTGGAAAGGGTGAAGTTCAGAACTCGGACAAGTGGTTACAAAGACATGAAGATCAACACAAACTAGGACAGGTGCTTGGCAGTGGAGAACCACCGGAATCGCTTGATACTACACCTATTCCTGTTGGTTTATATCAAGGAAATGGCTCTGTAGGTTATCTTGCAGCTTCACCAATGGGAGGTGTTTCCGCCGAGAAAACAGATCAGCCAACATCTGCTCTTGGGTTTTCTGCTTGGGATGAAGCTCGGGTAGCTGAAGATTCAGCAATGGGGATCGGTTCTGACCGACTTGTTCAGGTGTGGCGGTCTGAAGAAAACCGTCTTGACCAACCACCAGTGAACAATCAAATTGATGTGTCTGACCAATACAACCAAGTCCTAGAAAGTGTTGCCCAGCGTGCACAAGACGAAATTGATAGTGTAGAAACTGGGGATGCCAAGTCCATGGAATGGTTGGATAATCAATATTTTCAATTGCAAAACGATCTTGCTGGAATCCCTTTTGAGGGAGATGAATCTGATGATTCCACTTCTATTGAATCGACAGTGAATACTGAAGATTTGCAGGATGATTCCATCGAAATAATTGCTGCAGCACTCCGCCATGGTGAGCAACTCACATCACTTTCGGGGGATGCGGGACAATATCGAACTCGGTTTGACGAATTGGTGCAGCTTGGAGAGTTAGCACTGGAACGTGGTAAATATTTCGATGCTCAGCGACGTTTTAACCAAGCTCTTCAGTTTATTCCTGGGCACCCTTTAGCAACAGCTGGGCTTGGACACGCAAAAATTGGGGCCGGCCTGTATTTATCTGCTGGATATATTTTGCAGTCTCTCCTCTCTTTCCAACCAGAAATGATTGATGTTGAATATGACCCAATATTATTGCCGCCACGGCTTGAGCTTGTTCGTGCTGCGGTCACCATTGGTAATCGTCTTGATATTGAGCGTGACGCTGGAACGTATGCGTTTCTTCTTGCGTATATCGGTCACCAACTTCATGATGAAGAAATGATTACAAATGGTCTTAACACGCTTGCAATTTATACGAGTGACAACGACCCTCTAGTCCCACTCTTGAAATCAATCTGGCTTAAACAAAAGCCAGCACCTATTCTTTTGCCAGCGGAGCCAGAGTTGCAAGAGGAGTAAGGCCTGCCCTAACAGAGTCGCCTTTGCTTACATGGATGGTCACATCAATTGGCCTTGGAAGAATAAGCTCGGTTGTTGAACCAAATTTAATCATTCCAAATTGTTGACCCTGTGAAAAGGAGTCTCCTTCTTGAATAGGGCACACAATGTTTCTCGCAATTTTTCCTGATACCTGCCTTATTCCAAAAGATTCGTTGAGGTGAGTAAAGAACAGGGTGTTTGATTCGTTTACCTTTGCCGATTCTTCGCTACGAGCATCAAGGAACTTTCCCTTACGATAGATTGCTTTTGAGAGAACACTTGTGCATGGGGTTCGGTTGATGTGCACATTTAATACACTTAAAAAAATCCGAATTATGACTGCGGAACCCTCCACTGTCTCATGCTCATCAACATATTCAATCGCTGAAATTACACCGTCTGCAGGGCTCAGCATTGTGCCATCAGGGAGATTTTGGGGAATTTGGCGCCATGGATTTCTAAAAAAAGAAACCAAGGCGACCCAAAATATTGCTACCACAGCCACGCCAATCCACCACCCAAACCAAATCATGAAGCCAAATGGAATTGCTAGGATGACAGTGATTGTGCACCACTGCTTATAACCATACCGAGTTAATGTCATGTAGTTTTACTCGCTTGCTTTGCCGATAAACATACCGACAAGGCCTGCAACAATTGCAAAAGCTGCAAAACCACCACCCCAAATCATCAGGTCGCTCGTAATCATTGCGGCAAGTTTTGGTGAAACACCCATACTGCTTGTAAGAAGCATCACTAGAACAGCAACAAGTGAAATCAACGCTCCAAGGAGAAATCCGACCCCTGCTCCTGACCATTTTCCATCATACGCTTCGGCAACAGTTACTGCCAAACCCATAGGAGCGCTTGATGTTTCAACTGCACGTTCGGGTTCTGCAGATTCAAACAAACCAGACGCAGATGCACCAAACTCTCCGCTTTCTTCACTATCCCAAACTTCATCAAGAAGTTCAGCCCCAAGTGATGTATCGTCAGATTCTCGAGTAAGGTCAAGTAACCCACTCCCACTACCAACCGCCTCTAGACTAAGTTCTTCGTCGAAGGCATCTGATACTCGGGTTTCTGCAGAATCGTCATCATCATCACCATCAAATGCGGCGTCCAAATCTTCGCCTGCGTTTGATCCCCCGCCAAGATTAAGCCCTGCGGAACTTCCGCTATCGCCAAGGTCAAGCCCTGCAGCACTTCCACTATCGCCAAGGTCAAAGCCAAAACCACTTCCGCCTAGATCAAGACCCGCTCCACTCCCGCCGAGCCCCATACCGGTGCCACTATCGCTTAAACCGTATCCGCTACTTTGCGCTGGAGCTTCGGTTTCACTGATTGAACCAATATCAACAGCACTTTCTTCATTTTTGGGGGCGTTGCTTGCTTCGTTAGTATCAACTCCTTCTTGAATTGAGGAGCCAAAACCCGAACCAAATCCAGAAGAAAAGCCGGAGCCGAATCCAGAGCCAAATCCCGAACCATCACCATCTTCTTGGTCCATTGGTGGAACACCGCCACTTTGAGCTGGGGAATCTGATGCAGAGTCAGAATGACCAATAGCAAAAGATGAGCCGCCACCCGATAAATCAAAATCTAAGTCCTCATTGAGATCTCCATCCCCAGCTAGAAGATCAATCTGGTTACGTTTAAACATAACCTGATCGCCATCTCGCATCTCTTCAAGGAGACCAGATTTGCCCATATCGCGAACCTCCTCTTCGGTTTTACCAAGACGTTCGCAAGTTTCAGCCAGTGTGTAGAACAGTTTTGCCATAGGTGTTTATTTTACTCTGATACGTAAGTGTATGTCGTAACACATACAGAGACAACTTGATTATTTACCGCTATTTGTGATAGGCGGCACGCCAATTCATACCCATCCCGCCATTACTTCAAGGAGATCTACAACGTCTACTAAACCGTCTCCGTTAAGGTCGGCTGGGCAGCCCATGCAGCCCCCCCAAGAGTCCATTACGGCAAGTAGATCGGTCACATCAACGATGCCATCGCCATTAACATCACCTGGAACAGTTGGGT
>CAZQGB010000019.1:0-23736 GCA_964592615.1 uncultured Isosphaeraceae bacterium
GCTTAATTCCAAGCTGAGCGGGCTTAGATTTTTGCTCTCCTAGGATTGCTGGCTCAACGATATACGTAAGTGCAACAAAACAGGTTGATTCGGGACCTTCTTCGTAAGCAAGTTCACGAAGTGCTTCGATGTAGAACCCATTTTCGTAGTCGCCGACGGTTCCGCCAACTTCAACGAATACAACATCTGTTTGTTTCCCGTTTTTACCCCCATCGATGGCGAGTTGTCGAAGACGCCGTTTTACTTCGCCAGTAACGTGAGGAATCATTTGAACGTCGCGGCCAAGATATCCTCCCGCTCGCTCGCGGGTTAAGATTTCAGTGTAGATTTGACCTGCTGTGGTGAAATTTGAGTTAGATAGATTTTGATCTAGAATGCGCTCATAGGTTCCAAGGTCCATATCTGTCTCAGTTCCGTCGTCGAGAACAAAAACTTCTCCGTGCCTAAAAGGGTTTAAAGTCCCAGAGTCGATGTTTAAGTATCCCTCAAGTTTTACGGGCGTGACAGTTAGTCCCTTGTCTTGGAGTAATTTGGCAAGTGAGGAACTGAAAATACCCTTTCCAAGACCCGACATGACCGTCCCAAGAACCACGACATAGCGGGTATGACCTTGTTTATAGCCATCTGGGATTGGAGAATAGAATTCTTTGGATTCGCCACTCTTGCCAAATTGGCTTAAAAACGTTTCATTGTTATCTTGGTTGGGCATACGAGATTGTAGCATGGAGTGTACTCAAATCAAGCACCAAAAAGGGATTTTCCGGTGACAGTCACCGATGCGTTACTGTCACTTTGTAGAATGTGGGGATGGCAAAAAACGTAATAGCAGTTATTCCAGCGAGGATTGATTCATCGAGGTTTCCGGCAAAAATGATTGCGGATGAAACTGGGAAACCACTGATTCAGTATGCTTGGGAGGTTGCAAATGCAGCCAAAACTGTCTCGGATGTGTTTATTGCAACCGATTCCGATGAAATTGCCCAAGTATGCAGAACATTTGGCGCATCAGTCATCATGACCGGAGAACATCCAAATGGTACGAGCCGAATTGCTCAAGCGGTTCAAGATTTAGACTGCGATATAGTCGTCAATATGCAAGGTGATGAGCCTGAACTCGACTCAGCTGTCATTGATGCAACCGTTGAGGTTCTCGGAGAAAGTGCGATGGCAACCGCTGTTTGTGAATTACAGGAAGGGGAACTCGAAAACGAAAATGTAGTGAAGGCAATCGTCGCTGACAGGTGTGCAAGAGATTTTACAAGATTACCACTTGACGGTGCATATAGGCATATTGGCTTGTACGTGTACCAACAAGATTTTTTACAATCATACGTCGGCATGCAACCAACTCAGAACGAAATTACTCGGCGACTTGAGCAAATGCGTGCAATTGATAATGGGTATTCAATTGCTGTTGCAATTGTTGAGCCACAACCAAGTGGAATTGATACCCAAGAACAGTATGAAGAATTTGTTAGTCGAGTTCTTTAACTAATTCGTCAAGATCCCGCCGACAATTACGAATGTCCCGATAGGAAATGTCTTTTCGAGCAATACCGGAGCAGATATCCATCGCTTCTCTTGCTAAATCGATATTACTATCTGCCTTCGCTTTTTTGGCAAGGGCTTGCATGAGGTCATACCGAAGTGACAACTCGGTTTCGTTATCTCCACCGGCAAGTGCCTTAATGGATTCTTTGAACTCACCAACTGCTTCAGCAAACCAACCCTCGGATGCAAAACAGCGTCCAAGTTCTTGTCCTGCACGAACACGCAGGCGTGGTTCATCCTTTGCTTTCTGGAAACATTCCATTGCTAGGTTTATGTCGCCATCAATTATGGCTAGTTCACCAAGTTGATATCGAATCTTACGATCAGTTGGATATTTTTCGGCGCGTTCTTGGTATTCCTTTTTTTGGAATTCCTGCAATTCTTTGCGATTTTCTTCTAGGCGTTCCAAGAGTTCTTGATTTGGTTCTCTACCAAGCTGCGCTTCGATCTGCTTAATTCGTTTTAAGCCCATCTTTATTTTTATGTCTGCAGCTTCCATACGGAAACGATACTGTTGGGTTGTTTTGTACCCCTTCATCAAAACTTGGAAAGCTAATTTTATTGAATCTGATGTGTCCTGTTTTTTTAATATTTTTACGTAAGCAGAGATTGCCTCTGGCGAAGAGGGGTCATCTTCAAACTCTTTCTTCGCTCGAGCAAGCACCCGATCTGCACTGCCGCCTGCTCCTGCAAGAGATTCGTCTTCCTCAAGCTCCCGCTGCTTGTCCATATCCTTGACCAAGTTTCGAAAGCCGCCTTCTTCACCCATAGTTTCATATCCACCCTCAGTCATCGCCCGTTCAGCAGCGAGTTCATTCAACTCTCGTTCCAGGACAGAATCATCTGGCTTCATTTGTAGTGCAGCTTGCCCAACTTTAATCGCTTGGTTCCACGCTTCAGTGGATTTAAATAATTCCATCAAACTCTTAAGTTCTTTATGAGTTAAAACCTTTCCCCCTCGTTGTGACATTGAGAGAACGATGTCTGCCATTTCAGAACCAAAAGTATTTTGGCCAGCTTCCACTGCAGCGGAAATACTTTTTATGCCATGTTTTGGATTTGTTATATCGTGCCACCAGACAAAGAGAGCGGCAACAAACTTGTCAAGATTAGTAGGACCCTCGACTTGTTTAATTTGCTTACTTGTGGCTGGGTCGCCACCACGATTGTAATATGTTGAGGCAATCTGTAATACCTCTTTATGGATTTCGATATCTCGAGGGTCAAGTTTGAAACCACTCGCAAAAAAAGCGAAAGCGGAGATGTAGTTATGGCTCTCGGCCATTTGCCGAGCTCGTTCAAACCAAGCATTCGCCTTTTCAGGGTCTGGTATAAAAACGTCTGTTGATTCTGATTTTTTTCCAAATAGTGCCATAAATGTATGGTCCCCAAAGGGTATGTTGTATTCTACATTGGGTCAATACCTTCTGTGGGGTAGAATGTACATATGCTAGTTGATCCTCAATCTCTGTCCCTCCAAATTTACCCTTCGAGTACTCTTCTCCAGAGCGCTCAAGAGGTGGATCCTTCTGATCCAAATGTTCAGGCAGTTGGGCAGCGGATGATAGAAATGATGTTTGAGCATAGCGGAGTTGGGCTTGCCGCTCCGCAAGTTGGGCTCTCTTGGCGTGTTTTCGTTACTAGGGATCCAAGCTCGGAGGAGGACGAAATCAAGGGCTGTGTGTGGATAAATCCTCGGCTTGAAGTAATCTGTGATGAGATGGAAGTGGATGAAGAGGGGTGCCTGAGTTTACCAGAGATTCGCGCTGATATTAGGAGACCCTCTGGCATCCGTATTTCTGGCTTCGATTGCAATGGAAAGCCACATGAGATGACGAGTAATGATTTTATGGCGAGAGTTTGGCAACACGAAAATGACCACCTTGACGGAATACTGATTCTCGACAAGATGTCAGCGATGGGGCGTTTGGTGAATCGCAGAATGATTCGTACCCTTGAGCGAGCACAATGAGAATACTTTTTTTAGGTTCTGGTGAGTTTGGCTTGCCCACTTTGCAGAAACTTGCGACCTCGCATGAAGTGGTTGGGGTTATTACATCGCTGGATAAAACCGCAGGACGAAACCGAAAGCCAAAAGCGACTCCAATTGGAACATGGGCATCCGAGAATGGGCTAAATGTCTTTAAAACTGATGATGTAAATGAACCAATGATTCTTGAGTCTGTTGCAGATATGCAATTAGATGCAATGGTCGTTATTGCATTTGGTCAAAAACTATCACAAGAGTTAATAATCAAACAACGAACAATGAACCTGCATGCTTCGCTTCTACCAAGATGGCGTGGAGCGTCACCGATAAATGCAGCAGTAATGCATGGCGATTCATGTTCTGGAGTGAGCGTGATAACTTTGGCAGAAAAAATGGATGCGGGGCTTGTGCTTGGTCAGGTTTCAACCGAAATTGGCGAAGCGGAAACCGCAGGGGAGTTGCACGACCGGCTCTCACACCTAGGAGCACAATTGTTGTTAGAGGTTTTAGATGGAGATTCATCTGGTGTTATACAAGACGAATCGCTCGTCACGTATGCACCTAAACTTTCTCGTAGCGATGCAATTGTAGATTTGTCGAAAGATTCTAAAACAGTTGCAAATACTATTCGGGGTTTGTCTCCTTGGCCAGGGTGCCATTTGAATATTTCTGGAGTTGATTGCAAGATTCTCAACGCGATTGCCAAAGAGAGTAGTGGAACCATCGGTGAAGTGTTAGCGGATGGCACAATTGCAACAGGAACAGGAAGCATTGAGATTTTGAGTATGAAGCCAGCAGGTAGCAAAGCGATGTCATGGAAAGACTTTTGTAATGGAAGAGACATTTCTGTTGGAGATAAGTGCAAGGTTCAACCATGAGTGTGAAGTCAATGGCTTTAACCTTGTGGGATGTGATTAAATCACCAGAGCTTAAGGTGGCGGGGCATAAGATGTCTGGACCAAAAACGGCTGGGCTAAAAAAACCTAGACCAATTCAAGCAAAGTATGACGCGATTGTTGAAACAATGAAGGAAACATACGGGTTTCGCATACGAAAATGGCGAAATTCAATGAGCGGATGCGCCTGGGAACTTAAAGACAAGCAAGGGAATGTTACACGCATGGTCGAATCGCCATACCCAAAAGGTCCGATGAGTTGCGCAGTTTTTTTACATGAAGTCGGGCATCATGCAATTGGGTTCCATGTCTATAAGCCACGATGCCTTGAAGAGTACAAAGCATGGGAGTGGTCAATAAATGCGATGATTGCAAACGATGTACGACTAACTGACAATGTGTTGAAGCGACGCGACAATTCGCTTAGATACGCAGTGGCAAAAGCACTCCGTCGGGGTCTTAAAAATGTCCCGATTGAACTAGAGCCATATATACCTGAACATATGAAAAGAGTTCCGTGAAAGAAGAGTTGACAATTGCAGATCTCGAATACGATTTGCCTCAAGAGCGAATTGCAACTCAGCCCGTAAGCCCACGATCTTCTGCGAAATTATTAGTTGTTCGTAAAAACTCATTTGAAGATTGTTGCATGAAAGATTTTCCTGATTTGCTTCCAGAAAATGTTTTGCTAGTCGCGAATGAAACAGCAGTGCTTCCTGCAAGATTTACGACAGTTCGTAAAGATTCTGGAGGTAAGGTAGAGGGATTATTTCTTGAAGAGCATTCGCAAGGTTGGTGTGTGATGCTCAAGAGTAATGGCAAGTTACGCTCTGGAATAATGCTAGAACTTGCAGATGGGATTGATCTTACGCTGATTGAGAGAAGTGGAACTAATTGGATTTGTGCTTGTTCGAGTAGCCGTTCACCTCAAGATATTCTTGTAGAAGTCGGAACGACTCCTATTCCACCATACATTCTTAGAGCTCGAGGCGAGGAAAATGTTCCAGATGCCGTAGACAGGGAGCAGTACCAAACAGTCTTCGCGAAGCAGGAGCAACGAAAATCGGTAGCAGCACCGACAGCGGGACTACATTTTGATGAATCGCTTCTTTCAGAGATATCTCGCCGTGGAATTGAACAGGTGTATGTCACATTACATGTTGGGGCAGGGACCTTCAAAGGGATTGAAACTCAAGAAATTAAAAATCATGTCATGCACCATGAGCGCTGGGCCGTTTCTCAGCAAACACTCGATTCTATTGGGCGAGCGAAGAAGGAAAACCGCCCAATTATCGCTGTTGGGACGACAACTGTTCGGACTCTAGAATCTTTGCCAGCTATGGAATCATGGCCAGTGGATGGTGGGCTCTCTGGCTCTACCGATTTAATGATCGCCCCTCCATATGAATTTCGTTTTGTCGATGGAATGCTGACGAATTTTCATTTGCCCAAATCAACATTGCTTACACTCGTTGCAGCCAAAATCGGCATTGAGCGACTTCATTCTGCTTACAAAAAAGCAATCGCTTCTGAATATCGTTTTTACAGTTACGGAGATGCCATGTTTATCCTTCCGTAAACAGGCAAAGTGATGTATCCTGTTGGGGCAAGGATGCACACGATAGAAACGCTACTACAAGGACTTGATGCACGGATGCAGTTCAACACGAACGCATTGGTGACGGATGTCGTCCAACACTCCGATAGAGTGACCAAAGGTTCAATATTTATTGCCAGAAGCGGGGTTCGAAGAGATGGCGCTGCGTTCATCGATGATGCGATTAACAAAGGAGCTGCTGCAATCGTTTGCACCCCGGAAGCAGCTTCTTCACTTGAGCATCGTAATATTACTATTATTGAAACGTGCGACCCTTGCAAAGTTGGTGCGATTATTGCAGAACGCTTTCATGGAAACCCGTCTAGTAAACTTAAGTTAGTTGGAGTGACAGGAACCAATGGGAAAACTACTGTTTCGTGGTTAGTGCAACACATTTTAAATGAAGCTGGAATGAAGTGCGGGATGCTTGGGACGATTGTGTGTGATGATGGCCTTGTGGAAGAGCAGTCGACACTTACGACACCTAGTTTTTGCGATGTTGGGAAAATACTTCACGCAATGGTTGACAATGGTTGCAAAGTTGCAGTTATGGAATGTTCAAGCCACGCACTTGACCAAGGTCGCGTTGCCGCACTTGATTTTGATATAGGTGTGTTTACTAACCTATCTGGTGATCATCTTGATTATCACGGGTCTGTAGATTCATACTTGCAATCTAAAATGAAATTGTTTGATTATATTTCTCAATGTGCCGTTATCAATATGGATGACCCAGCTAGTTGGTCAGTCGCAGACCGTACTACTGCAGAAGTCATTTCATGTAGGACAGAAAGCGATGCAGCTTCTTCATGGGTAGAAATTATCGACGAGAAACTTGATGGCTCCCATATTCGGTTGCATGGAGCGTGGGGTGTAGTTGAGACAAATCTTCCATTGCTCGGAAGACATAATGCAACAAACGCATTGCAAGCAGTTGTAGTGGCACACGCACTGGGTATCGAGATTTCTCAAATTGCAAAGGCGATTTCAAGTGCGACGGCTCCCCCTGGACGACTTGAGCGTGTTCAAGAAAATGGATCAACTGTATTTGTTGATTTTGCACATACTGATGATGCCCTTGAAAAAATGCTTTGGTCTGTTCGGGAACTATTGCCCGAGGGCGGGAAGTTGCATATTGTCTTTGGTTGTGGTGGAGATCGCGACCGATCAAAGCGACCGCGAATGGGCTGCGTTGCTTCTACAGTTGGAGACGTTGCTTATGCAACAAGCGATAATCCACGTAGTGAAGATCCAGAAGACATTCTTGATGAGGTACTAATCGGAGTTCCTTTAGACCGTCGACCCTTAGTTCATCGAATTGCTGATCGAAAAGTAGCAATTCAGACTGCCGTTGCAGCAGCTGCTGAATGCGATGTAGTTGTCATTGCTGGAAAGGGGCATGAGAAAAACCAAATTTTAAGTGACAAAGTGATTCCATTTGATGATGTTAAAATTGCACAGGAAGCAATTCGTCGCAGAAAAATGAGCGGGAAGACGTGACTTTTTCAACTGAACAACTAGCACGTTATGTTCATGGGTCGTTGAAAGGCGACTCAAGTGTGCAATGCAGTGGTGCTTCGATTGATTCAAGAAGTTGCGAGATTGGAAATGTTTTCTTTGCCTTGAAAGGAGAACATGCTGATGGGCATCAATTTATCGAAAAGGCAATTGAAGCTGGAAGTGTAGCAGTTGTTGTTGAGCGTGAGATAGAAGTGGGAGTCCCAGTCGTTCTTGTTGAAGATGCTCGGAGCGCATTGTTTGAACTTGCCTTTCAAAGGCGCAAAGAACTTTCTGCTACAAAAGTTATCGCGGTAACAGGTTCAGTTGGTAAAACAACAACAAAAGATTTAATGTCTTCCTTGCTTGGCGAACATGTGGTGGCTTCGAAAAAAAGTTTTAATAATGATTTGGGTGTTCCACTGACAATTCTTGATGCTGAGCATGCTGAGTTTCTGGTTGCTGAAGTAGGGGCAAATGATGTTGGTGAGATTGGACCACTAGCAGGTCTAGTGCAACCAGATATCGCGGTATTGACTGCGATTGGGCTCGCACATTTAGAAGGTTTTGGTGATTTTGAAACCGTTTTAAGTGAGAAAGTCAAATTGCTCCAATCGTTACCTCCAGATGGTGTTGCCATAGTGCCAGAGGGTATTGATTTGTCATCCTTTTCTATTGCTGCATCAATTTGCACGGTTGGAGCTTCTCCTGAGGCTGATGTGCAGATTGAGTTTGGAACAAACGATTTGGGGTATGCCACGCTTCGAATTGGAAATGACGAAGTAGTACTTTCAATCCTAGGTAAGCACAATGCGATGAATGCTGCCCTCGCTCTTGTAGCGGTTGGATATGCACGTCCGGAATGTCAGCGGAGTCAATTGATGCAAGAAATTTCTTCTGTGGAAGCCCCATCGGGTCGTTTGCAAATTCATGAATGCAATGGCATTACTTTTCTTGATGATTCATACAACGCGAATCCCACCTCAATGCAGAGCGCCTTAGAACTTTTTGGAGAGATGTCGTGTGAGCGCAAGGTGCTTATTCTTGGAGATATGCTTGAACTTGGTGAGCATTCGTATGCTGAACACCAGTCTCTTATCTCAAGCATCAACACTGCTCAAGCAGATGTAGTCATTCTTGTTGGGGATTACATGAAAATTCCTTCACGATCTGTTGATTCCATCTATGAACCCGAAGCATCTGAAGAAACGATGGAAAGAATCGTTGGATTGCTTGATGTAGGAGATACGGTTTTAATAAAAGGGTCGCGAGGATTGAAACTAGAAAGAATTATTGATATGAAACGGCAAACAAAAGTTTCTAGTCGTTAGCCGACGATAGACATGACAGATGCTTTATAACTTATTGCAATACATGGACGAGTGGCTCGACAGTGCCGGACTGTATTCATTTCTTCAAGTTCTTTATCAACGGGAGTTCCGAGCATTTACTGCTGTGGTTGTTGCATTCTTTATAGTAATTCTTTTCGGTAAGCCACTCATCCGGCTCTTGATTAAATGGAAAATTGGTGACCATGCTAATTTTGATCATGCTGAATTAGATGTGCTTATGAAAAGTAAGGAAAATACCCCAACAATGGGGGGTGTCTTACTGATTGGATCAGTCCTAGTGACGACGTTTCTCTTTGCAGATTTGTTTAATCAATATGTTCGTTTACTTATGATGGCAATTGCAATGTTTGCAGTATTAGGCGGCGTGGATGATTATCTAAAATTGGTTGCCGGGCATAGAAAGCCCGGTTCTAGAGATGGGCTATACCGATGGGAGAAGTTACTGTTTCAGTTTGGTATTGGGGTTGTTGTAGCATTTATGGCGTGGAAATACGCAGGGGTCAGTGAAGCGGCTCGTTCATTAACGCTTCCATTTATGAGGACGTATGTGCCGGGGACTGAAGCGCTAACCATTTCTCCCAATGTCATAGTTCTTGGTGCTAGTTCATTCATTCTCTTTGCAATTTTTATGGTGATGCTGATGTCCAATGCGGTAAATATCACAGACGGACTTGATGGGTTGGCTCCTGGCACAGTTATGATTGCTAGTTTTGCGATGATGGTGTTATGTTTTGTTTCTGGTTCTCCAGACCTTGCTGGCTATCTGCTTCTTCCATATATAGAAGGTGCGGCAGAAATGATGGTTGTTGCGGGGGCAGCGGCAGGAGCTTGTTTGGGATTTTTGTGGTTCAATTGCCATCCAGCGCAAGTCTTTATGGGTGATACTGGTTCAATGCCACTTGGTGGGTTACTTGCAACAATTGCAATTATTATTCGGCAAGAATTTTTACTTCTTATAATTGGTGGAATTTTTATTATCGAGATTGGAAGTAGTTTTTTGCAGATTTACTACTCAAAGTTCACAGGTGGAAAACGCCTGTTCAGATGCGCTCCAATACACCACCATTATCATCGAAAGGGTTGGTCAGAATCACAAGTCGTAACTCGGTTTTGGGTTCTCGCGGTTATCCTAGCCATGATTGCATTAGTCACAATTAAAATGCGTTGAAAGACGTCATTTGATTGCTTGATCAAGGTCGATGATTGCATCTGGAAGTTTCGGCGCTTTTTTGAACCGATGTTTCCTGAGCATCGAGATAAGAGTTGCCATATCGCCATGTACTGGTGCGGTGAATTCGGTTTGCTCAGTTGTGATTGGGTGTGAGATTGCAAGAAACGCGGCGTGCAATGCTTGCCGTTGAATGACATGTTGAGTGCGAGGCAGATCAAATGGAGTACCCCGTGGAACAATGTCTGAAACTTTTAAGTGTTTCCCGCCATAGATGTCATCGCCAACAATTGGGTATCCCAAATGTTGAAGGTGCAAACGTATCTGGTGTGTGCGCCCCGTTTTTAAATCCAGTTCTAGCAATGTATATCCATCGTAAATTTCGCGAACATGAAAAACTGTAACAGATGGTTTTCCGGTTTCGTCCCATCGGACTGCGTACCCATCACGTTTTGTGGGGTGTTTGCCTAGAGGAACATCAATACTGTCTGTTAGAGGTTCGACTTCGCCATGCACAACAGCGAGATATCGTTTTCTAGTTTTTCTTTGTTCAAATTGTTTGCTAAGTCTCCAATGGGCGGTGTCAGTTTTTGCAGCAATCATGACCCCAGTTGTGTGACGGTCAAGTCGATGCACAACTCCCGGACGCGCAAATTCTTCACCGACAGTTGAGAGCGAACCGTCACTTTCATGTTGAAAATGCCATGCTAACGCATTGATAATAGTTCCAGATTTATTCGATCGAGCAGGATGAACAATAATGTCGTCGTCCTTGTTAATCACAACAAGATCCTTGTCCTCAAAAATAATTTTAAGTGGAATGTGCTCTGCTTGGATATCGGTTGAAGGTGGTGGGGGCAAGATGACATTGATGACATCGCCTTTGTGTATTTTTGTAGAGCCCTTTGGAAATGATCCATTTATAGTGACGGATTTTTCTTCAATCAACCTTTTAATGCTCGTCCGAGACAGAAATGGAATTCGAGTCGCAAGATAACTATCCAAACGCCGGTTTAGATTTTTTGAAATCGTAAAGGTCGCTTCGATAGATGCTTCGTCTTCGCTACGTTGTTCGTATGCGCGAAACAATGCGTCAGTATCGATATTGCCTCCGCCATCTAAAAACTTTTTTGACCGATTACTCGGTAATCGCATCGTTACTGACCAGTTTCAGTAAGATCTGTCAACTCATCAATCGATGGATTAATTGTTGCTGATTCTCTCTGTTCTGATAGTTTATTCCATGCAGCTACTTCGGCATCCGTTGGGAGAATTACTGCTTCGGTCAAGCTCTCAAGTGAGTCTATTCGAGATTGTGCTTGGGAAGCAAGTGCAGGGTATTGTTGACCAGATCGAGTGACCACGCTTTCATAGAAACCGCGAGCTGAATCGACATCGCCTTTAGATTCAGAAACTGATGCCCGTCCATGAAGCCCACTGATTGTAAGAAGAGTGTGTTCAGGGGAGTTGTCATCTTCTGCAACAACCAGAGCATAGAGCGCATCGGCTTTTTCTAGATAAAATGTTCTATCCTCAGAAGAGAGCTCTGTTGAAAAGTCATCGTCACTACCTAGAGTTTGACCAGTTATTACTGACCGCATGTATCCATCAGCTGCGGTAAGTAAACCAAGTTGTTTAAGGGAATCAATTTCACTGTATGTTTGAGCGACGTCCTCTAATGATGCTGGTAAACCAGATTGCCCTGCTTCTATGTAAGCAATCCACGCTTCTGCTCGGTGTGCGACCTGACCAGCTTTGTAGTTGTTGTAAAAAATAAATGCTGAAAGAACGATTAAGATGATGAACAGATAACTTGGTCCCTTGGTTTTAAGCCAATAAACGAAATCCTCGTTTACTTTGCTCTCAGAGAGATCAGCGGTTTGAATATCTTTTAATCTGTCGCGGTCCATACGTGTATTCCTTGTAAAGAATTACGTATTCTAGCCCATGGCGAGCAATCTAGCAAATTGTTGCGATTTAGTTGTGATTTACAAGATTATTTCAGATGAAGTCGGTCAGCAGCGTTTTGGAGTTGTTCCAAGCAGGCAGAAAGATAACGAGGATCGCCTTCTGATTGCATGAAAGCAGGTGCAGTTGCAGCAAGGAGAAGGCGTCGAATATCAACATAATCGTTGTAATCATCATCAACCCGCATGCCAAGGGACTTTCTCGCTACCGCCATTGCGTGTACTGGCTTCGTTGCTTTGAGTCTGCTCTTATATCCCCATAGTTGGCGTTCTAAATACACGGCATCTTCAACCCAATGTCCAGCGTGTACTTCTGCAAGATCGATGAGGGAGACTTTGGCGTCTGGTTTTTCGCTTCTACACATCGCATTAGCGAAATGAAGATCGCCGTGGAGCCATTGGTCAATTCGCCTGCTGCGCCATCGTTCAAGTATTATTTTTAATTTTTTTGTGAGAAGCGAGTGTGCTTTTTTCCATTTTGATTCGTTCTTGATGTGATTCTCTCGTACACTCTTTTTAGCTGTTTTCAAAAGTACATCCCAATCTTCTCGGCGTCCCTCTTGATCAATTGGAAATTCACTCGCTGAGTTCGTGAACCGCGCAGCAGCGTTTGCAATTCGATCGATATTGGAGCTCTCCCAATGTTTTCCTAGTGGGCCGATAGGAAAGCGCTCTATGACCATCCATGCAAGGTCATATCCATTGAGTTCCTTTCCGCTTGCGAACAATCTAGGTGCAACCCCGTCTGCATTTTGCATACAACGAGTCCAACGAAGTTCGCGATCGATGACTGGCAATTTGACAACTACCTCAGTTGTTTCGCCATTCTTATCATTCCATGTTGCAAAGCCAGTCGCCGCACCACTGCGTTGCCAATCGGTTCTGAACCAATGTATATTTTGAATTTGATTTTGTGTTTGTTTGGTGAGTACTGGTTCTAAAGAACTAGCAAGTGACGATGGAATCATGCTCTTGGCAGATTCTATCACTTTTGCTTTTCCTCTAAATCTCGCACAACTAAAGGGTAGTATGAAACAGTATAAGAATCAAGTCAATTGAGTAGGGGGTTGCTCAAATCGCCTTTTGAACATAGGTTATGGGGGTGATAACCTCAGAATGGGATGTATTAGTCTTGGATTTGGATGGCACGCTCTTGTGTAAGGCGGGCGAGGTTTCCGAACAGAATCTTCATGCACTTGATGAAGTTCGTGATAATGGGATAGAAATCGTGGTTGCAACCGGCAGATGTTTTGCAGAATGCAAACATATTCTTGACAGGATAAATCACTTTGGAGTTTGCATTACAGCGGGGGGCTCTCAACTTACAGATGCAGAGGGGAACGGAATAGCTCGGAATGTTGTTGCACAAAACATTGTTGAATTAGTTACTTCAAATGTTCTACAGAGTGGTCATCGTTGTTTGCTATTGAAAGATGCAACGGTCTGTGATGCTCAGTATGTTCTTGTTGGAGACGCGCCATTGCATCATGCCTCAACGTGGTGGTTTGAAACTCTAGGAATTTCCTTGCTTGAAGTTGACACGATAGAAGAAGATCCATGGCCCGAGCATACTCTGCGTGTTGGCGCGGTAGCACTTGAAGAACACTTGCTACCTATTGCAATACATTTAGAAAACGAACTAGAAGGAAAAGCAAAATTACAGCATTGGTCAGCGGTAACGTGTTCTGAGGCAACTGGGTCATCGACGCATTTACTTGAAGTATTTGGATATAGTGTGAACAAATGGTCAATGCTAGAAAAACATCTTGGCAATGAGTTTAATCGGACGCGTATTGCTGCAATTGGAGATGGTCTAAATGATATTGAATTATTAAAAGAAGTTGGGCTTTCAATTGTTATGGAGAATGCGAATGAAGATGTTCAACTATACGCTGATGTATTGACAGGCCACCATGATAATCATGGGTTCTCAGAAGCAATGCGCCGCTGGATAATTCCCGGACAAAGTCAATCATGACAAACCTTCCGTCAACGCGAACACCTTTGGAATCTGTGTGGACGATGCCTTCGATATTCGAAGGTCTCCACGAATGCAATCCATCATGGAATGTGTACTCTTCAAAATGTGAACCATTCTGGCATGATGCTTCAACATTAAGTTCATGTTCACATGTGTATGTTGCATCTAGAGGGATTACTCTGGCTTGCGAAGAAGGGAAACCCGCTGTTGTTTTCGTGCCAAATCGCCAACTTACAGCTGCGATTAAGTATGCGAGTAGTGTTACCCTTCAGGCTCCATTGGTGCTTGTTGTTGAAGACCACCCCATTCTTGCTCCTCAGTTGCGCCCACGCGAAGTTGCGAAACGAGCAGGTCTTTGCGTAGTGGAACCATGCAAGCCATCTGAAGTTGCATATTGCACTGCTTCTGCTGTGAAATTGTCTTCTTCAACATCTGCACCTGTTGTGATAATTACACATCACAGTTTATTAGGATCTTCAGCGACCCTTGACCGATCTGAGCAAGACCAATCGCATTTTTCTCGCATGACTTCAGAGTCAATTAGTCCAATTCGACTTGGCAGAAAATTAGAACTTAATAGACAGCGAACTTTGCCAAGCCCCGGAGAAAAGATATCTGTTGGTTTTGTAACAGTTGGTATGTCAGATCCATCTCTAAGATATCTCGTAAGCGAGTTGCAACTACTCGGTCGAGTTCCAATGCTCAACATTCGATTAATCCACCCAATTGATATAGTTCCTGTTGAAAGAATGTTGTCTCGATGTCGTCACCTTGTAGTTCTTGAACCACGACCAGGGGAAGTTGAGAATGAAATCATTTCAATTTCACAGTCTATGCTGCGAGAAGGTAGGGAAGTTGCAGCTATTTGGGGTAAGGAATTGCCTGCACTCGATCCGGAGTTAGACCCAGTAAAAGTCCCAACAGATTCACTTCATCCATCGATAGTTGCACGTCTTACGCAACATCTTTTGCATGATGCAAAACCATCTGTGCATGTGAGTGAACAATTATTCCAGGCATTGCCTGATTTACATATTTCGTCAACACGAAGAACTTCTTTTGGCACTAGTGCAGCGTTACAATTGTTACGCGACTCATCACTGCGAGTTTTAGAGAGAATGAAAACTACGCATTCATTTGTGATTGACGGAGAGCATTATGGAAACATCATGGATGAACTTGTGTATGTTGAAACTTGGGGAGAAAGCACCTTTATCGCTGACGGAGCAGATGTTGTACGTGATGCAAGAGATAAACAGCAAACACGTATTTTGCTCGTCTGGAGATCTGATGAAACAGGTAATACACTTTCAATGATTATTGACTCTCTCGCCTTTGCTAAAGGAGATGGGCAGAACAGTGTGGTCGAAGTATCACTCGATAATGGTGAGGATTTAGATTTAGCAATAGAAAATGCGAGTAAGAAAAAAGCGGTATCAATCATTATCGTTCGTGATGGAGCCGAGCCACAATTTAATGTAGAAAAACTTGCAGAGTCTGCAAGAGATATTGATCACCGTGGTTTCCGCCCCCAACATGCAATTGTAATTCCGATAGAACAAATGTCAGCCGTTCGAATTGAACCAATTGAACCCTGGCTCCCAAGAGCTGGAACACCCGCTATGCCGCTGGAATCTACTATTAGTGCTCGATGGTTGAAACCACAATACCGTAGATGGCGAATTTCTCTTCGGCCAATCCTAGAACGCGTGGAAGTTACAAGAAGTAAACCACCTGTGCGTGTTGTAGCTAAAACCAAGCAACGTTTAACTCCTCCTAAACCAATCCATGCTTTAGCATCAACTTGGCGAGTTCATATTGCAGGATACAGAGGAGACCAACCTGGGGTAGTCGGAAAAGTTCTCATGGAAGCTGGATCTCAGATGGGTTATGAAATCTGCTCCCAAAGCAATAACATTTATGTTGGTGCAGGGAGAAAAGCTTGGTCGCAAATTTTGTTCACGAGAAAGCGAGCTAAAGAATCTTTTCGTCCTCTAGTCGCTGCTATTCCTTGGGGAGAAGCAGATGTATTACTTGGTTGGGATAGAGAAGAAGTATTACGCTGTTTGGATCCAAATGGCCACTTGCAGATTGGCTCTCCAGAGCGAACACATGTTATCGTAAATACAGACCCACTTGAAAGACAAGGAGCTCTTATAGATGTAGAGGGTGTTCCTGCAATCATAGATATTGGGATTATTGGAAAGTCATGTAAAACTGACACCGCAGTTCTCAAGAGTTTTGCTTCACTCGCAAGATATAGATTTCATAACGAACGGTTAGGTGATCTCATTCAACTTGGCATGGCATTTCAACTCGGTTTTATTCCTGTAACAGTTGATGCGATGAATGTTTCAATTGCAAAAATTGAACAAGAGGGCTACGCGAGGAGCAGCGAAGCATTTGATTTTGGGAGAAGAGTTGCATTGGATCCTGAATCTGCATGGCAACCTATCAAAGAGGAGTTTCAAGTTGACTTGTCAAGATTGATAAAACGTTCTGTGAGGGATTGTTACAAACTAGGAAAACGTGGAATTGCAAAGGCAGAAATAATGCAACGGCTAATCCGCCAATCTAAGCAATCTTTGCCCGGTCTTATGGAATCTCAAGAAGGTCGTCAAGCAATGGTCGACCTAGTTAATGGTATTCGGAGGTGTATGCTTTGGGGTGGGGAAGAAACTGCATCTAGGTTTATGAACTCCTTGTGTAAACTTTATGAAGTTGACCGACCAGAAACAGGAAGGCAGTTGACTAGAAAAGCCATTCTTCCTCTGGCTGAAGCGATCCTTATTAGAGAACCAATTTACCTCGCTCGGCTAGCTAGGAGCCCAGAGATTCTACGCAGAATTAAGAATCGTTTGAATGTTCGCCATTCTAGAGGTGACATTTTAAAGAGGCGTTTTCTGTCTCGTTTTCGACTACGTTTATGGAGTTGGTCATTGCAAATCGATATGAGAACAAGTGACTGGTCTTCAGTTCTCGTGACATGGATTGGTGCGTTGGTTCCAAAACATTGGCGTGGGCATCGCCGTGACCGATTGGTGCGCGAGGCAATCCTGCATGCTCTTTCTCAGGCAACTTTAGAATCAGAAAATTACGATCAGTGGGTCGATAGGTTTGGAAAGTTGCACCAATTGGCTTTGAACGACACACTGCAGAATATTTCTCTCGTTGAACTTAAGAAGATTCTTCGAGGGTGATGTGCTGTTGCTCTCTTCTTAATTGACCACACGCTGCAGAGATATCACGACCTCTACTCGCTCGAATGTGGGAGTTTACGCCACCTTTTTCAAGCGTTTCTTGGAAACGACGAACTTGTGCGTTTTCTGGGCGTTTGAAATCAAGCCCGGGAACCTCGTTATACCGAATGAGATTTACGTTACAGCGTAATGTCCTACATAAATCTGCGAGTTCCTTTGCTTGGGCACTTCGATCATTTACGCCTCCGATCAAAAGATATTCAATCGTTATTTCCCTGCCTGTAGCGTCGAAATATGTACTGCATGATTTTAGAATGTCTTCTATCGAGGCAAACTTTGCCCAAGGTATTAATTGTTTACGCAACGTATCATTCGGAGCATGAAGACTAAGAGCCAATGTTACAGGCAGGTCAAATTTTGTAAGACGATCGATAGCAGGTGGTAGCCCGACAGTTGAAACAGTAATTTTTCTTGCTCCGATTCCGAGCCCCCATGAAGCATTCAATATTCTAATTGCGCGTGTGACTGCATCGTAGTTTGCTAACGGCTCGCCCATTCCCATAAAAACAATGTTTGTTATCTGATTAGCTCCTAGGCGAATAACTTGTTCGACAATCTGTCCTACCTCAAGGTTTCCTTCAAGCCCATCTAGTCCAGAAGCGCAAAAAGTGCATCCCACTGGGCACCCAACTTGACTTGAGACACATGCAGTATTGCGAGATTTGGTAGGGATCATGACGCATTCTGTCTGTTTATTCCCTTCGTCCCAAGCAAGGAGAATTTTTTTAGTCCCATCAGACGCGTGTTTAGTTGTGACAACGTTTGAATCTCGAAAATATAATCTTTGCTCAAGTTGTTCACGGTATTCTTTTCGGATGTTACTCATCTGATCAACCGATTCAACGTTTTTATCATACGTCCAGTTTAAGATTTGTCTGCAAGCATATTCTGGCATGCCCAAGTCTGCGACTATAGCTTCGACATCTCTTGGAAACAATTCAAGAGCATGTGTCTTTGCAATCAACTTTTTTGACCCTCAACTGAAATCTCAATCGTATCCAAAAAGTTAGTTAGTGAAACTGGCATTGAAAATGACATGCCCTCATCGACGTTGGATTCTCCGACAAGTTCTCCGTCATAATTATCAACAAGGTAACGAACAATTTCTACAACAAGATGCTCTGGAGCACTTGCTCCGGCTGTAATCAAAATATCGTTCACTCCTTGAAGCCACTTAGGATTAATCTTTGACACGTCGTCTACGAGATAGGAAGGAGTTCCTGCAGTTTTTGCAATCTCTGTAAGTCTAAGAGAGTTTGAACTATTTTTACTGCCAACAACGAGCACGAGATTTGCCTTAGGGGCATCTACGCGAACAGAAATTTGCCGATTTGTCGTTGCGTAACAAATATCATCAGTTGGGGGAGAATGTATTTCAGGGAAGTGTTCTTGTAATGCACGAATGATAATTTCGGCATCGTCAGTACTAAGCGTTGTCTGAGTGACATAGGCAAGTTTTGCAGGGTCAACAATATCTAAATCTTGAATATCATCAATGGTTTCGACAATCTGTATTGCATCGGGTGCCTCGCCCTGTGTTCCTACAACTTCTTGGTGATTTTTGTGCCCAATTAGCAAAATTTGCCAACCTCTTTTGGCATATCGAATTGCTTCTGCGTGAACCTTTGTTACAAGTGGGCAAGTTGCATCGATGCATGTAAGATTTCTATTTCTTGCTGTTTTCTTGATTAATGGGCTAACGCCGTGTGCACTAAAAACAACGATAGATCCTGAGGGGATTTCTTCAATATCTTCCACAAAAGTTGCGCCTCTTTGGCGCAAACGCTCAACAACATGTTTGTTATGAACAATTTCATGGTAGACATAAATCTTTTCATTCTCATCGGTCACATCAAGTATTTGATCAACTATATCAACAGCCATGCGAACGCCAGCGCAGAAACCCCTTGGATTTGATAACTTGATTCGCATTTCGGTATTGTACTGTGGTGTCTTTGTTTACGTCTTTGTAGTTTTGTCGCCTTTCCCCCTTCGCGTCTCCGCAGCAAAAAAAACGACCCGCGGGATTGTTTTTTGAAATCACATCCCAAGTGATTGCCAAAGGAATGCATACACATCCGCAGCTTCTTCAATGCGTAGCCGTGTTGGTTTTCCTGCACCATGACCTGCACGGGTTTCAATTCGAATAAGTACTGGGTTGTTACACGTTTGGGCGTATTGAAGTTGTGCAGCAAATTTAAAACTGTGCGCAGGGACTACTCTGTCGTCAGTGTCACCAGTTGTAATTAACGTGGGTGGATAGCATGTCCCTTCACATACGTTGTGATACGGGGAATAATCGTAAAGATGCTTGAACATCTCTGGTTCTTTAGGGTCACCATAATCACTTGTCCAAGCCCAGCCAACTGTAAAGAGTGGAAATCGAATCATATCTAACACGCCAACAGCGGGAAGGCATGCACCAAACAACTCGGGTCGTTGAGTCATACAAGCTCCAACTAGTAATCCGCCATTACTTCCACCTTGAATTGCCAACTTTGGCGAACTGGTCCAGTTGTTTTCGATTAGCCATTCGCTACAAGCAATAAAATCATCGAAACATTGTTGTTTGTTCTCAAGCATTCCGCCTTCATGCCAATCACGGCCATATTCGCTTCCCCCTCGAATACAAGCGACGACAAGAACTCCTCCCATTTCTATCCAAGTTGCTCTTGTTGAAGAGAAGCGGGGGAGAATTGCAATGTCGAATCCACCATAACCATATTGAAGAACAGGATTGCTTCCGTCAAGTTTTGTGTCTTTGCTTGCAACGATGAAAATAGGGACTCTTGCTCCGTCTGTACTCGTGACGAACTCTCTGTGCACAACAATGTTTGAAAGGTCAAGAGGGACAACTGATTTCCAAACGAGATTTGTTGCTCCAGTGTCAAGTTGGAGAGAATAAATCGAAGGTGGTTGGTTGTAACTTGAATATGACCAGAAGACAGTTGTGTCCTCGTTATCTCCGCTGAAACCGGAAGCAGTTCCGATGCCTGGCATTGCAACGTCATACAAAAGCGATCCATCCAAATCATGGACAGTTGTTTTAGAAGAGGCATCTTCGAGCCAAGTACATGTAATCTTTCCACCAACAATGTCACTACTTCTTAGGATAATTGGTTGTTCTGGAATGATTTCATGCCACGTTGGATTTCTAGTTTGCAAATCAACAGAAACAAGTTTACCGTTTGGAGCATCTCGATCGGTTTTGAACCAGAGTCGATTGCCGATGCCACCAATTAATGAAACCTCCGCCTCAAAGTTGTTGATGAGCCAACGCGGTTTGTTTTCCTGTGGTCCTTTGATAAGGAGCGCATTGTTCGAAGATGTACCCTCATTGACGGAAATGACCAGCCATCCACCATCTTTAGTGACGCTCGCTCCATAAAAGCGATCTGGGTTGTCTGGGTCACTCCAGATTAGTGTGTCTTCGCTTTGCGGTGTACCTATGCGGTGGAACCAAAGTTCTGAAGAGTCTGTTGTTTCGATATGTCCTTTGCTGTTTGCATGGGGATACCGTGAGTAATAATACCCACTCTCGTCGGGAAGCCATGAAGGGGAGTCGTTTTTGATTTCAGTCAGCACTTCCTGTAAATTTTCACCCGTTTCGAGATTTTTTGCGTACCACGTGGACCAGTCTGAGCCAGCATCAGAGATTCCCCATACAAGGTATTTTCCTTCAGGGCTAGGCGAGTATGTTGATAATGCTTTGGTGCCGTCTTCCGAAAAAGTATTTGGGTCGAGTAAAACTTTGTCAATCTCGGAAGGAGAGTTGCCTGTGTAAATTACGCTGTGATTTTGCAGCCCAGTATTTCGTGATTGGAACCACTTATTTCCACGATGAAAAGGCAGACCTTGTTTTTCGTAATTCCATGCTTTGGTGAGTTCCTCTTTGAACTTTGGTAAGATCGGAATAGAGTCGATGTACGTTCTAGTCACTTTGTTTTCTTTGGTCACCCAGTCGCGGACTTCTTTGCTTTCGCGAACGTCTTGCTCAAGCCAACGGTAGGGGTCTTGCACTTCGACGCCATGCATTGTTTGGATGACATTTTCTCGTAAAGTTTCGGGATACGTAATGGTGGGAGTATCAAGAGCAATGCAAAGTAGTAAGCATGTTCCAATCATAATATTAGTCTCCTCCGACTATTGCTGGGAGATCTTGCAATCCTTCAGTTAAATCAATTGGGCCTTCATCTCCAATCAAAACATCTGCTTCATAGTGAACGCTCATTGAATGGTCCGCAGAAAAAATAGGCCACGTGCCTCGTTTATTCTCAATTTGAGAAGTCCCGATGCTGAGCATTGGTTCAACTGCGATGAGCATTCCGCTTTCAAAAGTACGCCAAGCATCAGGCCATTCTGCAGGGTGAGAAGGAACAACGTTAGAAACAAATGGAGGTGCGTGCAATGTTTTTCCATAGCCATGGCCGCCTAGCCCACGGATTAAATGAAAACCATATTGTTTTTCTGCGACCTCTTGAACTGCTTTTGCAAAGTCCATCAATGGGCGGCTTGGTTGCATCGCATCAATGCCCGCGGCTAAGGAATCTTTACCTGCTTGCATTAAGCGCAAGTTTTCATCACTTGCATGTTCGATTGCCCATGTCCATGCTGCATCGCCGATCCATCCTTTGTGCAAAACACCAATGTCAATAGAAATAATATCTCCAGGTTGAAGTGGAGCAAGAGACATGGTGTGCGTGCCGTGGACGACGCAATCATTCACAGAAATACAAGAATGGCTTGGGAATGGAGGTTGCCCCGGAATTCGATATTTTAGAAATGCACTCTTGCACTTAAACTTATGGAGTGTATTGGCAACAAAGGTGTCAATTTCAGGAAGAGTAATTCCTGATCGTAAAAAATCCGTTAATTCTCGGTGAACATCCACTACAAGTTTGGCGGAACATTTTGCTGCTTGGGCATCTTTCCCCTGAATGAGTGGGATAGTTTTCATACGTCTTCCTCGATGTCCATCTCCCCATCTGTGAGTAAATGAACAATTTCTCCTCGAATAGATACAAGAAGTGGGCTTCCAGAGGCGATATGCCATGCAAGTTCTCGTTCATCGGTACAATCGAGAAGTTGTATGTCTGCTTGTTTTCCTACTTCGAGTGTGCCAACACGATCTTGAAGTCCAAGGACAAACGCCGAGTTAATAGTTGACGCAGTAATCGCCTCTGAAGTGGTTAAACCAAGTCGCCGGCAAGCAAGTGAAATTGCAAAGGGCATTGATGGGCTTGGAGCAGATCCAGGGTTGTAGTTTGAGGCAATTGCAACTGCGCATCCAAGATCGATAATTTCTCTGCCACTAGCGTATGTGTCATTCAAGCAAAATCCGCTTGCAGGAAGAAGGACCCCAATCGTATCGCTCGATGCTAGATGTTTAAGTTCTTCGTCAGTGGATGTTTCAAGATGGTCAACAGAAATTGCGCCCATGTCCACTGCTTTTGTAAGCATGCCAAGTGGATTAAATTGATCAACATGAGCCCTGATTGGACACCCCAATTCAATCGCTTTTTCAAATAGAGAAGTTGTTTCCTGGACGGACCATGCGCCTTGTTCACAGTAAGCATCGCAAGTGATGCCGGGGAACTCTTGTGCAACGGTGGGTAACATTTCATTAATAACCATCTCAGCAAACTGTTCTTGGTCTGGGTCAATAGCATGTGCACCAAGAAATGTTCCAGCAATGATTTGAGGAACAGCTTGAGAAGCATCGTGGATTGCTCGAAGCATTTTTAACTCATCTTTAGTTGTAAGACCGTATCCACTTTTAATTTCAATGGTGGTTGTTCCAAGCGATGCCATTAAGCCAACACGTCCAAGAAGATCTGAAGCCAGAGCATCTTGAGATGCGTCGCGAACAGCACGGACGGTCGACATTATTCCGCCACCTTGTTTAAGAATGTCAAGGTAGGAAACTCCACGAAGACCCATCTCGAATTCTTCTAGTCGACTTCCCGCCCAGCATGCATGGGTGTGGCAATCAACGAATGTTGGCATGATAACTCTGCCATTTGCATCAATAACGGGTAATTCTTCACTCTCATCAATGAGACTGTTGTCAGGTACACCTTCACCGACATGTTGAATCAACCCATCTCGAACGAGAAGGTGCCCAATTTCTATGATGCCAAGATCGTTCATTTCTTCTTGTCGTCTTGGCGAATTTCCACCAGAGAGCGTGAGAATTCTGGCGTTAATAATTATAAAATTAGTCACGAGGGGTTACCTGCACTGGTATTTTTACATCGTGCTCAGTTGCGCACGATATTGCTTCAGAGTACCCAGCATCTACATGCCTAAAAATCCCCATCATTGGGTCGTTCGTGAGTACTCGTTTTAATCGTTCACCACTTTCGGGGGTGCCGTCGGCAACGATGACTTGTCCTGCGTGTTGTGAATATCCGATACCTACACCGCCACCGTGATGAAAACTTACCCAACTTGCACCGCTTGCAATGTTTAATGCAA
>CAZQGB010000020.1:0-23007 GCA_964592615.1 uncultured Isosphaeraceae bacterium
ACAAAGTATGGTGGGAAAATTGTTGTGTGCCAACCGGGAAGTTGTGCTACAGCAAAGTCAAACGAAACAACGCTGTGTACCGAAAGAACAAGTGGAGTAGCAAGTGCTGCTAACAGCAAATATGCTCGTTCGTATCTGTGCCAGTGCCGCATACTGCCACGCCAGCCAAGAGAGAAAATACCGTAAGCAATTTGTTTTGCTTTTGAAGTCGCTCTATCTCGCATGGTTGCAAGATCAGGAACCATTCCTAAATACCAGAACAACAACGATACCGTGAAATATGTGCCAACTGCAAAAACGTCCCAAAGGAGAGGGCTTCTAAATTGTGGCCACATATCCATTTGGTTTGGAATCGGGAAGAGCCAGTACGCAAGCCAAATTCGGCCAACGTGTATTCCAGGAAATGTACCTGCACATATAACAGCAAAGATTGTCATCGCTTCAGCGAATCGGTTAATTGCTGTTCGCCATTTTTGCCTAAAGAGGAAAAGAATCGCAGAAATTAATGTACCGGCATGACCAATACCAACCCAAAAAACAAAGTTCACGATTGGGTAACCCCAAGCGACTGGGTTGTTGTTACCCCACACACCAACTCCAGTGAAGATTAGGTAGCCAATCATCACTCCAAGCAGAGACATCATACTAAACGAAACTGCCAAAGCGAAATACCATGACTTAGGTGGTCTTGGGTTCTCATTCGCTTTAAGAATGTCGTCTGTTACCGAACCAAAGTCCTTATGGTTTAGGATTAGTTGCGGTCTTTGCCTTGGATCTTCTCCAGTGTTGTCAATATTATCCACAGGAACGGTTGTCATTAGTGGTGACCCCCTTCTGTAGCTACATCGCCATCAACAGGATTAGTCACTCGCGCAAGATATTTTGTGCGTGACTTAATGTTCAGTTCTTCGAGCATCTCGTAAGACCGTTTCTCATTATGAAGTTTTGACACGCGGCTGTCTTTGTCCATCAAGTCGCCAAAGACAATGGCGCCTGCTGGACATGCTTGTTCGCATGCCGTCACGATTGAGCCGTCAAGAACAGCGACACGCTGATCGGCTTTCTTTTGTTCATCGGTTTTCTTAACCCAAGCGTTTTTAGTTGCAATTTTTACTCGTTGGATTCGCTGCGTGCAATAGGTACATTTTTCCATCACGCCGCGCATTCTGACTGTAACGTCAGGATTAAACTGCATTGCTCTTAAGGTCTTGCCTCCGGACTGCGCCCTTACGTAATAATCCGGTTGCACTTGCAACAACCCAGTCGATCGAAGAGGATCGCGTCGGAAGTAATCGAAGTAATTAAAGCGTCGAACTTTAAATGGGCAGTTGTTAGAACAATATCTTGTTCCAATACAACGGTTGTAGACCATTGTGTTTAACCCGTCTGTATCGTGTACTGTTGCAGCGACTGGACAGACCTCTTCGCAAGGTGCGTTTTCACAATGAGTACATGTAACTGGTTGAATTGCAACCCCAGAAAGGTTGTGTCCATCGTAGTCGCCATGACCATTTTTTCCAAACGCAAAGTAACGGTCAATCCGAAGCCAATGCATTTCGCGGCCCATAAGGACTTGGTCCTTGCCGACTATAGGAATGTTGTTTTCAGCGTGACACGCTGCAACACATGCATTACAGCCAGTGCAAGTTGAGAGGTCAAATGTCATGCCCCATTTGTATTGAGCTCCTGCAAATTGTTCTTCTTCATAAATTGAAAGGGAGTGAACAGCGTGCCCAACATGTTTTGGGAATGCTGGATCCGCTTTGTATTGGTCAAGCGTTGCTTCCCTAAACAAGAGTGGTAAACGATCCTGTGCACCTTTTCCGGGAGTGGTATCAACTCCAAAATGCATTTGAGTAGTTGCAAGTGGGTACGTTTCTCCGGTTGCAGAAATTTTTGCAGAATTTGCCCAAGCATTCTCCGTAGTTCGAAGAGGGTAAACATCAACTCCTGCGCCAGAACTAACTCGACCGCCAAATGTTCGTCCGTATCCAAGAGGAAGAATAACCACATCGTCAGCCGTTCCAGGAACAGGCAGGGCAGCGATTGTTATGCTTTTGTTTCCAACTGTAACTTTAAGCAAATCACCCTGCTTTACACCAAAGTCGTCAGCCGTTTTTGGAGAAATTAGTGCTGCATTGTCCCAAGTAAGTTTGGTGATAGTGTCTGGCAATTCTTGCATCCACCCGTTATTTGCGTGACGCCCATCCCAAGTTGAATTAGAGGGAACAAAGCAAGCCGTATATCCAACACCTCCAACGACCGAACCGCCACTTGGTGCTCTTCGGTTTACTGGTGGCTTTTCGGTTCTTGCTGTGTTGCTAACAACACCGTCGTGTACAGCGGTTCGCCATCTTGGATTCCAGATGTCGGCAGTTCTTCCAAAGTTTGTTTCCCTAACGAGGGACTGCCCATCCGTAATTTTCTCACCTGCAAGTATTGCAAGTAGTTCGATTGCACTTAGTCCATCAAAGAGTGGTTGAATAAGTGGTTGCCCAATGCAAACTGTCCCGTCTTTTGCCAACCCATCTCCCCATGACTCAAGCCAATGAGCAGAGTTAACGTGCCATTTACAAACTTTTGATGTCTCATCTTCAGTATGTGAGAGATGAATTGAAAACGGCAAGCCCTTTATGGCTGAAGCCATGTTTAAGTCAGAAGGTGCATCAAAGGCAGGATTGCCTCCGAGAATTATGACACCTTCTATAGATTTGTTTTGTATTGCTTTGGCAAGGTCTTTAATTGATGCGTTGCTACCAAAATTACCAGACCGATATGAGACCGTTGTACCAAGTGCACCAAGTTTTTCATTTATGAGTGCTGCAAGGTAATGCACCGAGGCGGGCTGGCTTGCACCTGCAAGTACCAGTCCATGCTTGCCCGCGTGTTGCAGGTCTGTAACAAGTTTGTCAGCCCAATCAAATTGTTCTTGAGTTAATGTTGGAGCGCCGTCTATAGACATATCTACTTGAGCAATGACTTTTGCTATGTACGTCGCAACCGATGAAACGGCAGCAGGATTCATTGCCCTGCGTTCATCTGATTTTGCACCTGTAACGGAAAGCGATGGTTCTGCAATCCATACCCTATTCATCTCTCCGTTATTCACAGCGCGTCCATGTGCCCAACCCCTTGTGTTTGGAACTTGTGATGGGCCTGCGCCAAGGAAATCATCGTCAAGCGAAACAATAACGGTCGCTTCAGAAATATCGTGAACTGGTGTCCAGTTTCCACCAAATGCTTTTGCTAATCCGTTTCGCTCGTTTGTATTTGTTAGTGGAGAATATTCAACCCACATAGATTGTGGGTTCTTCTCCATGTACGCTCTGCGCATTCTTTCAAATGTTGGAGAACTTGATGGTTCGGTTACAACTGCGATACCTTTTCCATCCTTTGGAAGATATGATCCAATCCATTCTTTGAATGCAGTGATTGAAGAATCCTTGCCTTCGTAAGTTGGTTTTCGGCTTCTATCTGGTTCGTAGAGTTCAAGAATAGATGCTTGTGTAAACGCATCCGTTGCACCTTTGCTATCCGGATGTTCGGGGTTACCTTCGATTTTAGTTGGTCGCCCATCGTTACTTGTAACAAGTACGCCTTGTGAGACACCGCCAAAGTCAAAACAACTTGCGTATTGCTCTGGTATTCCGGGCATAGTATTTTCGGGTCGGTGAGCGTATGGAACTATGTTTTCCTTAGGCCATCTACGACACCCCGCAACACCTAAACCAGCGAGTGCCATAGATGCACCCATTATCTTTAAAAAATGACGTCGATCATCTCCAGATGCAAGAAGTTCGCTTGCACCCTCTGGAAATTCTCCCTTCATTTTTGTTTGAAAGTCCTCGCTAGCAACGACTTCATCAAGCGATCGCCACCAGGTCTTACCGTTTTTGTTTGGTTCATTCAACGATGACATGTGGAGCAATCCTGTGATGGGTTCAAGTTGTTAAGTTCTCTCCAATTGATACTGTTTGCAATCTTTTCTGCATCTGTCATATCAATACCCCACTCTAATTGTGTTACTAGATCTGGGTTACGAACGTGTGGGTCTGGGTTTCGGTGGCAATCAAGGCACCAACTCATACTAAGGGTTTCGTGCTGATACACAACGTCCATTGTGTCAACACGTCCGTGACATTCAACGCAACTTACACCGCGTGTTACATGCGCACCGTGATTGAAGTAAGAGTACTGTGGAAGGTCATGAACACGAACCCACTCTATTGGCATACCGGTTTCATAACTTTCCCATAGCGGTTGCAGGTCTTCACTTTCGGGGTGAATTTGTGCGTGGCAATTCATGCACGTTTGTGTTGGAGGTATTGCAGCGTGTTGCGTCTCTTCTACGGTGTTGTGGCAATAGCGACAGTCAAGTCCAAGTTCGCCTGCATGCAATCTGTGACTAAAAGGAATCGGTTGCTCTGGCATGTAACCAATGTCAGTTGCATTTGGGCTGAACCCGTACGCAACTACTATTGCAAAGTACAGAGGTGCCGTTAAACCTGCCACAATAATCGCTGGCAACGCTAGGTTCGTCCAACGAGGAAATGTGTATCGGTGTGGTGTCATAAATTAAGTTCTGACCTCGTAATTAAGTGACTAATCCGCACTGAACGGATTGCTAACGATGCAAAAAAACTAGACCCATTGAAACAGGGCTAGAAAACAATCAAGTGGGGTATGATAGTGCGAGTAACAGTATCATCAAGTGAGATTGCGTCTCAATTCACAAACATATAAATCCAAAAACAACCCTTTTGTCTTGTTTAGAGCGGAGGAAGACGAAAAAATCTGATTGCATTCTCATCGAGTTGATTCTCAAATTCAATTATCGAACGCCCCTTAAGGGTCGCCAAAAATGCTGCTGTGTGGATAACGTATTTCGGCTCATTGGGGCGGATTTTTCTTACTGGTTCCGGTGATAGGTATGGAGCATCGGTCTCAACCATCATTCGGTCAATTGGCACAAGTTCTGCTGCAGCAACAACTTCCGCTGCGTTCTTGTAAGTAACTACCCCAGTGAAACTAATCATAGCCCCAAAATCCAGAATCAATCTTGCGTCTTCTGGCGTCTCTGTGAAACAGTGAAAAACAAATCGATTCCCATCTAGTGAACTATTTTCAAATATTGGCAGCAAATCGTCAACAGCACGCCGACAATGCACGATTATCGGACGCTCGTCTCCTTCTTCATCCTCGATAAGGGCTAAATGCTCTTCGAGAAGTTTTCTCTGTAACTCAAAATCGGGCTTGTCATAGTGGCGATCGAGACCAAGTTCTCCCCACGCTACACACCTTTCGTCTTTCGCTGCAGCCCTGACATATTCCCATTTCCACTCCCCATCCGCATGCAAAGGATGAATCCCAGACGAGAAAAAAACTCGGTCATCGATGTTTGCAAGTTCTCTTGCGGCAATCGCATCATCACCATCGGTTGCAACCGTAATCATGCGATGGACCCCCGCTGCTTTTGCTCCTTCGATAATCTCTGGAACGCAACTAGTAAACTGACTACTCGTTAAATGACAGTGGGTATCAATCAAGGCGTACTCCAATTGGTTCGTCTTCTTCTACTGAAAAAGGAACTACTAGCGTTGGAACCCCTTCAAGAGAAATATCGATTTCTCCACCTTCTACATCAACTGACTCCATAAACATTTTCATTCGGATTGTCCATATTTCTGGAGTGCCATTCTTGGAGTCAGCGTCTTTGGTACGAGTCCAGTTATCAAACTCTAACCTTATACCTTTTGGCGTTGTAATTGTTGGTTGCTTTGGTGCCTCTTCTTTATCCCACTCTAACTTTAATATTCCTCTCGTTCCCATTGCTGACTGGTGATAAAGAACGGGCCTTTGAGGAGACAAACTCATGGGCTGGATAAATCTACCAATACCATCGATATAAAGAATTACCGTCTCTCCAGAATCAAACTCTAATCTGATTTTTGAAGAACGCAATTGGCTTCTTGTCAATTTTAAATTCACTGGAACAAGAAGAACGCCTTTTGGTGAAATTGTTTCACTTGGCCAATCAGAGGTAGTGCATCCACATGATGGAACGACGTTGACTAGTTTTAGGTCGTGACCTGATTCGTTAGTTAACGAAAAGGTGTGAGATAATATTGAAGACGGCCTCTCAATTGGAACAACCCCAAAACTGTGTCTCAAATCCCCAGAAACTGGGCCACCAAACACCATTGAAACAATAATCCACACAGTAACCGTAGTTAAAATTAGCACAATAGCAATGGATATGAGGTGGAGTTTTCGTTTGGACATCAATTGGAAATCGTACCGTAAACCTAAATTGATTGCGACCTTCCTATTCCGCTCAAGTTACGTCATAATTACAGCATGAACATGGACAGGTTTACTACCCTCGCCAAAAATTCGCTCTCGCGTGCGCTCTCCATTGCGACATCCATGACACACGCAGAGTTAACACCACTACATCTCTTAAGCGCGCTTTTAGAGAATGACGCTGACACTACTAGGTCCATTTTACAAAGAGCAGGTGGCGACCCAAGCCGCATCTTTGAACTTGCAACAGTACAACTTAACCGATTGCCTACTGTGACTGGCACACAGCCACAAACTTCACAAGCAGTCATGCAAATTCTTGGGGACGCCTTAGATGTTTCAGAAAAAATGGGCGATTCTTATGCAACGGTTGAACACCTACTTCTTGCTCTTTCAAGAGTAAAGAGCGAAGCAAAAGATGTTCTTGAATTAGGTGGTGTAAAATCTAAAGATATAGAACAAGCTGTCGCAACAATTCGTAAGGACTCTGGAGTTACAAACGTGAACAACGAAAACGAAGACGCACAACTAGATGCATTAGCAAAATACGGAATTGACCTAAACGACTTAGCGCGAAATGGCAAACTTGATCCCGTCATCGGGCGCGATGAAGAAATACGTCGTTGTATGCAAGTTCTTAGTCGAAGGTCAAAAAACAACCCAGTTCTCATTGGAGAACCCGGTGTTGGCAAGACGGCTATAGCAGAGGGACTTGCACAGCGTATCGTGAACAGCGATTGCCCTTCATCGATGCGTGAATCAAAGGTAATTGCTCTAGACGTAGGCCAACTACTTGCAGGAGCAAAATTCCGTGGTGAATTTGAAGAGCGCCTTAAAGCAGTCCTTCGTGAAGTAACCTCAAGCGAAGGAAAAATTATTCTTTTTATAGATGAGTTACACACAATTATTGGTGCAGGAGCAGCAGAAGGTGCAGTCAGCGCAGGCAACTTGTTAAAGCCAGCACTAGCAAGAGGAGAGTTGCGCTGTATAGGTGCAACCACCCTTGATGAATATAGACAACATATTGAAAAAGATGCTGCTTTCGAACGGCGGTTCCAGCCAATATTAATCGACCAGCCATCCGTAGAAGACACGATTGCAATTCTCCGTGGTTTAAAACCAAGGTATGAAGCACATCACGGTATTCGTATCCAAGATGGTGCTCTTGTAGCAGCAGCACAACTAAGTCATAGGTATATCGCAGACCGATTCTTACCCGACAAAGCGATTGACCTTCTCGATGAGGCCTCTAGCAAACTTCGAATTGAAAATGACTCGATGCCTGCCGAACTCGATGAACTTCGTCGTCGCATAATGCAACTTGAAATAGAACGAGAAGCATTAAAAATTGAAAAGGACAGTGACTCAAAAGATCGGCTAGATAAAGTCGCCAAAGAGATTGCAGAACTTAGCGAACAGAACAATGAAATTACAGCCAGATGGGAAATTGAAAAAGCAGAACTAGAAGAAATCAGCGCCACGAAGATAGAAATTGACGCAAAGCAAACTGAGTTAGTACAAGCACAACGAGACGGTGACTTAGAAACTGCAGCACGAATTCAGTACGGAGAACTCCGCGAACTCGACGACCGTTTACACGCTGCCGAAGACAAGTTAAAAATTCGACGCGAACAAGGGCTAAACATGGTTCGCGAAGAAGTCGACGCTCAGCAAATAGCAGAGGTCGTTTCAAGATGGACAGGAATCCCATCAACACGCCTTGCAGAAGGAGAACGTGAAAAATTACTTCGGATGGAAAGTTCTCTTGCAACTCGAGTTGTAGGTCAAGAGGAAGCAGTAGAGGCAGTCAGTGAAGCTGTGAGAAGAAACAGGGCTGGTCTTGGAGAAGAGTCAAGGCCAATCGGCTCCTTCCTTTTCTTGGGACCAACTGGTGTTGGGAAGACCGAATTGTGTAAGGCTCTTGCCGAGTTTTTGTTTGACACCGATGAGGCAATGATTCGCATAGACATGAGCGAATACATGGAGCAACATGCTGTTGCTAGATTAATTGGTGCTCCTCCGGGTTATGTTGGGTACGAAGAAGGAGGTCGTCTCACTGAGGCGGTTCGTAGAAGACCCTATTCAGTAGTACTCTTTGATGAAATGGAAAAAGCACACGAAGATGTTTCAAATGTATTGTTGCAAGTGCTAGATGATGGGCGATTAACTGACGGGCATGGTCGAAAAGTAGATTTCAAAAACACCATTATCGTAATGACAAGCAATCTTGGCTCTGAAGAATTGTTAGAAATGAGTGAAATCGGTAAGAGCGATGCAGAAATCAGAGAACGTGTCTTGGAAATTTTGAAACACTCGCTGCGCCCAGAACTTTTAAATCGTATCGACGAGACCGTCGTGTTCCACCAACTAACAAGGGAGCATTTAGGAGGCATTATAGATATTCAACTTCGACTGCTTCAAGCAAGGTTGGAAGAGCGCGGGCTTTCTCTGTGCATCACCGATGGGGCTATCGAGCAGTTGTGCGACGAGGGCTACGATCCTCAATTTGGTGCACGTCCATTGAAGAGAGTCATTCAACACCGTATTGAAAATCCAATAGCTACAAGCATCCTCAGCGGTGATTATGAGGCTGGAGATACTATTCAAGTAGATGAATCGGACGGTGAACTAACTTTTGCAAAGGCATAATCGCTTTCTCCGAAGCACCACACCCCAAAAAACAATCCGCGGGATAGTTTATTGCTCAGATGGTGAAAACAATCCGCGGGATAGTTTTTTTTGGAGTGTTTAAACTTTTAAAAAGCGGTGAAACCAAAGTAGCCGTACAATCACTCGTATGACTTTAACTTGTAAGACAGCAGGAGAATCCCATGGCCCTTGTGGCATTGCTTTCATAGAGGGGATGCCGGCAGGACTTTCACTAGACGTCAACTTTATTAACAACGAGTTGAAACGAAGGCAAGGCGGTTACGGCCGAGGTGGACGCCAAACAATTGAACATGACGAAGTTGTTTTTCTATCTGGTGTTCGTAGTAATGTTACAACTGGTGCTCCAATCGTAGTGAAAATCGAAAATAAAGATAGTCGTCTTGATGACCTTAGTGCGACGCCGCCTATTCACAAACCAAGACCCGGGCACGCAGACCTTGCTGGGTCGATAAAGTGGTTAACTAATGACTGTCGCAATACATTGGAACGAGCAAGCGCAAGAGAAACTGCAGCAAGAACAGCAGCAGGAGCCGTTGCAAGATGTTTACTAAAAGATTTTGAAATTGAAGTGTTCGGATTTGTTAGAGGTATGCTTGACATTGTCGCACCAACAGAAATTACTCATGAGAACTGGCGAGAAGTAAGAGATGCTCGTGATGATTCGGATACGTACTGCCCCGATGATGCATCATGTAAATCAATAATTGCTCATATCCGAAATGCAAAAGAGAACAAAGACACAGTCGGAGGATTGTGTGAAACTCACGTTTTCGGGTGTCCTCCGGGACTTGGATCATGTGCACAATGGTATGAAAAATTGGACTCTAAACTAGCGGGTGCTGTTATGGGTATTCAAGCATTTAAATCCGTTGAAATTGGTCTTGGTTCAAAATGTTCTCTACTTCATGGTTCCAAAGTACACGACCCAATTGTATTTGATAAAGAAAAACGAAACGAATGCCACTTTGGCTTCACTCGTCCGACTAATCATGCTGGAGGAATTGAGGGAGGCATGAGTAACGGTATGCCGATTGTGGTTCGCGGAACTATGAAGCCAATCGCAACGTTACTACAGGGGATGGACAGCGTCGATTTGAAAACTGGCGAAGCCGCAAAGAGCGACTACGAACGGTCAGACGTCTGTGCCCTTCCAGCGGCTAGTGTCGTTATGGAAAACGCTATTGGTTTTGAAATTGCTTCTGCTTTCCTTGACTCCTTTGGCGGCTCAACTATGGAGATGGTTCGTGCAGCCCATGATGCGTTTGCTGATGCCTCTCGAAAGATTACACCGTCATGAGTTTGATTGTCGCCTCAGTACACGGCGAAGTTCCAGCAAACATACAAGGCGCAGACCTTCTAGAAATTCGTATCGATGGATTTGGTGTCGATGAGGCAATTGAAAGATTGCCAAAATTACTTGACTCATGTGAAATCCCAACGGTGATTACGTGTCGAAGCAAGTGCGAGGGTGGCATGTTTGATGATGACGAAGAGAGTCGTGTAAAGATGTACCGCGCTGCCCTTGATTGTGACAACCCTCCTAGATACATAGACGTAGAGCACGAAGTTCTTACACGGCACCCTTTAATGCTTGACGTTCTTGAAAGCGAAACAACTGACATCATTCTCTCGTGGCATGACATAAATGGAAGACCACATGATTTAATTCAACGAGCTGCAGCGATGCAGGATGTGGCAGGGGTAAGTATTGTAAAAATGGTATGGCGAGCACGATCGATCCGTGACAATCTTGAAGCGTTCTCTCTACTGCAATCAAGACAGCAACCAATGATTGCAATGTGCATGGGAGAATTTGGTTTGATGAGCAGGGTCTTAGCCCCTAAGTTTGGTGGATTCGCAGTTTTTGCTTCGGTTGATGGAATGCAAAAAACTGCACAGGGACAAGTAGAATTAAAACAACTACGTTCACTTTATCACTTCGATGCAATAAATAGTGACACAAAAGTATACGGGGTTATAGGCAACAATGTAGCACACTCTAGTAGTCCAGCATTTCACAACGCAGCATTTGAAGCAGCAGGGAAAAATGCTGTTTACTTACCTCTCTCAATTCCTTCTGGCTGGGAGCACCTCAAGGCAAGTGTACTTGCGCTTTGCAATGATTCTTCGATGAACTTTGAAGGAGCAAGCGTTACAATTCCACACAAAGAAAACATGATGCAACTTGTAGATGTTCCGGACGACAACTGCAAAGAAGCTGGTGCTACGAACACGGCAACTTTTAAGGATGGTCATATCTTCGGTAATAACACCGACGTTGAGGCACTTCGAGGAATTGCACCAAATGCAAAACGCGTGCTGATACTCGGAGGTGGCGGGGTTGCAAGATCTGCGATAACCGCAATGTCATCAAATGGAGCAGATGTTTTTGTAGTTACAAGAAGAACTGAACAGCAAGAACAACTCGAACAAGAGTTATCTTGCTCCATAGCTCCAGAAGATCTTAGTGATATTGATACAGTTATTAACTGCACTCCAGTTGGCATGGAGGGCGGAAACGATGAATTTGGCAATCCACTTTCACAGTTAGCCCCATCGGTTTCCTTAACATCATCAATAACTGTTATAGACACTGTATATAAACCAGTAGATACTCCGCTAGTACAACTTGCAAAAACAACTGGCTGTACAGTCGTTACTGGCAATGAAATGTTTCGTTTGCAAGCAGCAGCACAACAACTTATCTGGGCCAAAAACTAAGCCACCCTCAAAAAACAATCCCGCGGGTCGTTTATTTGCCCTATTTGACGCGGACTCTCTCTGATTTCTAGTGACAGTCACGTTGAAATCACTTTGAAAACAAATCCAAAACATCATCTTGGGATGTGATTGGTTCGATTGATGGAATATGTACAATTCCAAATGGTGCCCTAACGTCGACACCGATTGAGTCAATTCCGACAACAACTGGATCTGTTACATCAACATTGGTTCTCTCTAAACAAACTCTTCGGATATTGTCCCTAAGGTTTGTGTTTATCTCTTTACAAAGTGAATGTTCGATATCCGCTAATAAACTCTCGCGGCACAATGCCTCTCCATCTATAAACATTTCATGAAAACGTGCTGCGTCTATATCAACAATCGCCCACTGAACATCTGGGGACTCTCCATGATAAACATTCCATCTATCAGCCATCAATCCTTCTTCTCCCTCTTCATTGAACTGTCTAAGAGAGACGTGCATTTCCATGCAATTATCGCAATACTCAGGAACAAACATAATAGTATCGCAGGGTTGCAACATAGCAACCATTGCAGGAATAACTAACTCACCCGTTGGGCAAATCACATACGAAACATGTTGAGAATGCTCTCCAAACTTTAGAGTTGCAGTTGTATTGCTACGAAGAAATTTCCACGCTGCATCAGACGCTTGTGTTTCATCGAATTGCTCCATTACCTAGAACTCATGGCCTTTTCGATAGCAGAGACCCTTTTAGGTATTTTCGCGGAAAGATTTTTGTGACCTTTTGCTGTTACAACAATATCATCTTCAATCCGAATACCAATTGCCTCATCTGGCAAATAAATACCCGGCTCAATCGTAATCACTGCGCCTTTTTTTAAAGGGCTAACTGGACCGCAATTGTCATGGGTTTCTAAGCCAAGATGGTGGCCAATGCTGTGAATAAAAAAATCACCGTAGCCGGCTTTTGTTATTACTTTTCGTGCTACCGAATCTAGTTCCGAAAGCGTTACCCCAGGTTTTACAGCACGTATTGCTGACTCTTGTGCGGACAAAACAATTTCGTAAATCTCTTTTTGACGTTTTGTAAATCTTCCAGATACAGGAATTGTTCTTGAAATGTCTGCTCCATACCCAGAGTGAAAAGCCCCAGAGTCAATGCAAACCAAATCTCCATCTACTAAATCCTGTGCGTTCTCTTTGTAATGCAAGACAGTGCTATTTAAACCGCTTCCAACAATCGGGGGAAAGGCGCTTCCTCGGCCTCCCGCCATTGCATAACCGTGTTCTAGTGTTGCCTGTACTTTATATTCGTTTACCCCACTTTCGACAAACTTGAATGCGTTCTCAAAACCTGCGGCGGTAAAATCCACTGCTTCTTGAATCAATTTTATCTCTGCTGTTGATTTCACGCTCCTCAAGGAAGGAATAACACCGGTACAGTCAACAACTTCGCATCCCGCAGTTCTAGAAGCAACTTCGTTCCACATTTTTAAATCATTTGTAACTTGTTGCCCAACTAACGACGGTGGCATCAACGTTGCCAATTTCTTGGTTCTAGAAACCACATCTTGTAACACCATCGGTAGTGAAGGTAATCTCATAATGGAATTAATACCAATCTCGTTCCTAAGACCGCTCCCAATTGAGTCCCTCAATCCATCCCACTGTTCTTTCTCAGGATCTCTAGATGCCAAAAACAGGATTTCTCGACGCGTAGTAACTTTGTTCGAAGGGTCAAGAAGTAAGACAGCCCCTGACTCATTTGTAATTCCAGTTAAATATTCAAAGTGAGGGTGTGGCCGCCAGTTTGAATCAAGGTGAGCATCGTCTTCTCCAGAAAAAACAAGTCCTGCCGCTCCATTTAGAGCTTTTAAAACTTTCCCCCTCCTTGAAGCATATTCCTTTTTAGTAATCATTGTTCCATCATATATCGAAAACCGAAATTAGAAGTGATTCTAAGTTTTTACCACCCTCAATAACATCTAAAACTAGTTTTGGAATTACAACCGGGCATTGCATCTTTTTCAAATCTATAGCATCTCTTGCCTTTACCCAATCCTTATGTGTCATTACAACAGCGTCAACTTTTGAGGACGCTTCGATTAACAATGCTAGTTCAGTGTTTGAAAACGGTTGGTGATCTCCTGCAGGAAGTTGGGTTGCTACTTTGGCACCAAGCCTTACTAGTGCTTCTATAACTGGCTGAGGAGATCCAATTCCAAGTCGAACGGCGACCGACTTGCCGGTCAACCACCCAAGTGGTTCCTCTCGCTCTCCATCACTATCTATTACATGTAACAATTCCCAGTGGTGGGCAGTCCAAGCAATTGGCTCAGAGCCCGTTGCTTGTTGCACTGCGTTTGCAAAGGTTGGATCAGACCTTTGAGCATGACTTACAACGACGGCGTCCGATCGTTTAAGTCCACTAATAGGTTCTCTTAGCCAACCAGCAGGCAACATTTTTTGGTCAAAAACATTACGCAGAAAATCTAATACAACAATGTCTAAATCGCGATGGAGTTTACGATGCTGGAATCCATCGTCCATAACTAAGCAGTCCGCTTTACCACCATCCTTAATATACGCATCAATCTGGGCAAAACGGTCACCTCCGACAATGACGTCTATATTTTGAATTTTTTCTCTGTACTCAACCGCTTCATCGGCAAACTCTGGATTGATTGATGCATACCCTCGCATAACAATTGCTGGGTTGTAACCTTTTTCTCTAAGGTGTCGAACTATCCAAGTTACAAGAGGAGTTTTACCGGTTCCACCTACAGTCAAGTTCCCAACTGCTATTACCGGCAGAGGAACTTTCTTAACATTCTTTTCTTTGTCGTAGTACCTGTTACGAATACTAACTATCTTTCCATAAATCCACGACGCTGGAATTGCAATGACATCAAGATAACTCGGAAGAGGAGTGTGCATTTGTTAATCGCTTGTAAGTTCTTTTAATAATTGAATCATTGGTAATCCCATCACAGAAGTTGGATCGCCTTTGTAATCAATCGGCCAACCTGCAACTATCCTTTCTGACAAATTGTAACCTCCAGCTTTTCCCTTCCAAGCATCAGTTGATACATAATTAAATATTTCGCCTTCAGAAATATCTCCCAATGTGATTGTCGCAACTTCAAAACCGACGTGGATCCTTTCTCCATTTAACGATTGTAAACACCATCCAGTGTACACTTCGTGTTCTCTATTCGTCATAGATTGAATCATGGAAAACGCATCCTCTGAATTGTTTGGTTGCCCGATTATTTTTTCATCAACAACACAAACTGTGTCTGCGGCGATGACGGTTCCATCACATCTATCTTGCAATTGCCTAACGTTTTCTGCTTTCATTACTGCTAGTGACTTCACCCAAAGATCAACTGGAACCGTACAACAAGTCAAGCCGCCATCGTCAATATTTGGAGGGGATATAACTACCTCAATACCGTTTTCCGATAGCAGTTGCGACCTTCTTGGTGATGAACTTGCTAACACGAATGGCTTCTTCCACTTGCTCACATTCTGTTTTCGGCTTTTTGTCTCAAATTGCGGTATCGTTTAGAGCAAAGTTGTGGTTCAATATCGCGATTCTAATGAACATTGACTTGACAGAATGCGTTTTACAATCAATAGTTCTTTATGTAGCACATCTTCATGACTAACCAGCCAAACAACAAGACAGATACAGAAACTCCTACCACTTCTGAAAGGAGCGGTTCTCCTGGTGCGTCGACGTTTGGATTTGAGACAGTCCTTGGGAAATTGGTAGTAGATAACGGTCTAGTTACCCCTGAGGAATTGGGCGAGTGCCAATCATTACTTCAGGACTCTGATGGAGTTGCAACTGGACATACTTTGGGCGATATCCTTGTCAACCACAAATTCGTAACACAGAGACAACTCGACCGACTTCAGGTTGATTTTGATACACGAAAATCTACACAGAGGATTCAGGGCTACCGAATCATTCGCAAACTTGGGTCGGGCGCTATGGCAACAGTTTTTCTTGCACAACAAGAAAGTTTAGACCGCCCAGTAGCAATCAAAGTTCTCCCAAAGAAGTTTTCTGATAACAAGGAATTTCTTGAACGTTTCTACAAAGAAGGTAGAGCGGCTGCACAACTAAACGACGCAAATATCGTACAAGCGTACGACGTTGGGCAGTCAGGAGAGTATCACTATTTTGTAATGGAATTCGTTGATGGTGATACCGTGTACGATCGTATCGTTGAGAAAAAAAAGATATCCGAGTCAGAAGCTATTCAGATTATTCGCCAAGTGGCTCAGGCCTTAAAACACGCTCATGAGGTTGGCTTTATTCACCGAGATATCAAACCAAAAAATATCATGATTTCAAGCACAGGCGATGTAAAACTTGCAGACCTAGGTCTCGCAAGAGCGCTTGATGATTTAGAAGCAGCAGAAGCAGAGGCAGGTCGTGCTTATGGAACACCTTATTACATAAGCCCAGAACAGATTCGAGGCAAAAAAGATATAACCGCCTCGGCGGATATTTACGGTCTTGGGGCTACGCTCTACCACATGGTGACTGGCAAAGTTCCTTTTTCTGGCAAAAGCCCATCTGATGTAATGCACCGCCATTTGAAGCAAGAACTGGTTCCACCAGACCACATTAACACATCTTTGTCTCCGGGATTTTCTCAAATTATCGAAATGATGATGGCAAAAGATGTTTCACAAAGGTATCAAAACGCTTCGGATTTGATTGAAGACCTTGATTCAGTTTCAAGAGGAGAACCGCCTCAATTTGCAAAGCCAACACTGGATTTTGAAAAACTGGCACAAGTAGCAAAAGAAGTTCCAGCAAACGAACCTGTTATTCAAGATACAAACATGAGTTCGCCTATTTTGATTCCGTTGCTTGCGGGGAGCGTAATCATAAATCTAATACTAATACTTTTGCTTATATTTCTTTAAGCAAATTTATGAACAACATTTTTCTTGTTTTCTTGCACTCCAGTCAGCAAGAAATCCTTCGAGCCCTTTGTCAGTTAACGGGTGGTTCATCATCTGCTTTATGACTTTGAATGGTACCGTCGCAACATCGGCACCAACAAGTGCACATTGAACAAGGTGAAGTGGGTGGCGAATTGATGCAGCAAGGATTTTTGTGTTAAAACCGTAGTTGTCATAGATAGTTCTTATTTGCTGAATCAATTCCATTCCATCACCACCGATATCATCAATGCGACCAAGGAATGGGCTCACTAAAAATGCTCCCGCCTTTGCTACCATCATTGCTTGAAGCGGTTGGAAACATAGAGTCATATTCACCCTGACTCCCCTATCAGAGAGCGTCTTGCACGCCTTCAGTCCATCTATTGTGCAAGGTAATTTGATAACTAAATTATCAGCAATCTCAAGAAGTTCGTTTGCTTCTTCAATCATTCCATCGTGTTCTAATGAAACAACCTCGCCACTTACTGGTCCAGTTACAACATCGCAAATCTCAGACATTCTGCTATGGAAATCAACCCCCTCCTTAGCAATCAAACTTGGGTTTGTTGTTACGCCATCGAGAACACCAAGATCGGCTGCTTCTTTAATATCATCAATATTTGCTGTGTCTATATAGAGTTCCATGTTGGGAATCATACTCTATCGAGATTGAAGCATTTAGAGCATTCACAAAGTATGATGATGCGATGACTATCCAACAACGAATTGAAGAACTCGGTCTCACACTTCCAGAAGTGCCGAAGCCAGTTGCAAACTACATCCCTGCAATCCAAGTTGGCAATGAAGTGCGAACGAGTGGACAAATCCCGATGAAAAATGGAATTCTTGAATTTAAAGGTTCTGTTCCTACTCATCAAAGCGTCGAATCGGCAACTAAAGCCGCAAAACTCTGTGGTTTAAACGCGATTGCGGCTGCTGCCTCATGCTTAGGTAGCGTAGATAAACTTGACGGTGTTCTCTGCGTACGTGTTTTTGTGGCTTCAGAATCGGGCTTTGATGGGCACTCGACAATAGCCAATGGAGTAAGCGACTTAATGGTCTCTGTTTTTGGTGAGTCGGGCAAGCATACAAGGGTAGCAATGGGCTCAATAGGGCTTCCTCTTGGTGCCACTGTTGAGGTCGAAGCCGTTTTTTCTACTACCTAACTCTCAGAGCATATTATCGGACGGTGTAATTTTTTCTTTTTTTACACTTGACTGCAACATCTAACCTCACAAGAATGTATATATCTGTATTCTGTGGGATTCTGACCGGAGTGGCAACTTTATTATCGCGATTCAGTTGACCGCACTTATTGCTCGAAAGAGCGCATTATCCGCCGCACTGGTCGACATTTCGACGCCGAAACACCTTGTTGGTGTGTTTGGCATGTGCGGCGGCAAAGAACCTTTTAAATTAAAAGATGAAAGTCGCCTCGGGTTGACGCTGTAATGAGACGGTAGATGCCCGACAGTTTTCATCGGCTGTTAGTCGGTGCAATGGTTTTTCTTGTGTTGCCATTCGTGTCAGGGAAACGCAACACAACCAAACACGTTGTACTAATAATAGTCATCACAAACGTTCTCATTTATGTTTTTTATCAATGGAGATTACTCAATTATGAAACGCAACAATCGAGGTTTTACACTCATCGAACTACTCGTCGTTATCGCAATTATTGCGCTATTGATGGGTCTATTGTTACCGGCTCTTGCAAAAGCGCTAGGCAATGCTAGAGTCAGAAAAGACCAAGGGCAACTTAAAGGTATCACAAATACTTATGCAATTTTCGCTGAATCAGACAAGAGCGAAATGTTCCCAAAACCGGGCATTATCGACCGTGCCGCAACTGAAATTTCAAGTGGACACTTCGGTAACAGTTACCACGGTCCACAGGGAGCCAACCTTCAAATTCAGGGTAAAGGCCCTGAGGACTTTGAAGCAAACTTAAGCGGTTGGCTACACTCGTCAATGATTGGTCAAAACTTTTACGAACCAAACATTCTTATCAGTGCAAACGAACAAAATGCACTCGTCGCTGCAAAGGGTGACCTTGGTGCAAACCCAGAAGAAATCCCCTATGACTATGACGCTGTAAAACCAGCAGAAGACGTTTATTGGGATCCACTCTTTTCAGCAGATATCACTGGCGAAGGTGGTGCAGGACCAGATGCACAAGACGGTGTTGTAGGTAAAAGAGATGTTTGCCATACTTCCTATGCAAACCTTGCTATCTGTGGTCAACGTGCAAAGAAAACTTGGACTAATGGCGACAGCGCTATTGTCATCCTTTCAAGCCGTGGACCTGAAATGGGTATCAATGACAATACAGAGTACACCGACTCACCAACACTACTTTTGTACGGACCACCAGAACAGTGGGAAGGAATCTATTCCTCTGCTGACGGTTCATCGCACTATGCACAAACCCTATGGTTTGATGGTGTTACGTATCGTCCAAAAGATGACCTAGTTCCAGTTCTTGACAATGCATTTGACGCTGAGTTTTGGGACTTCCTAAATTACTTGCCTGATGGTGAAACCGTTGTGAATAATGGTGGTCCATCTGGTGATACTTGGATGGTGCTAAATGTCGAAGCGACTGAGTACGATGTCACCCCTGTATGGGATAGTACTCAATAAGCACTATTCTGAAAATAAACGTTTAAAACACTTAAATGGATTTAATTTATATGAAATACGATACAAAAGAAAAAAGAGGCTTTACGCTGATTGAATTACTAGTTGTAATGTCAATTATTGCTCTCTTGCTGAGTATTCTTATGCCAGCACTTGGACGAGCAAAAGCGGAAGCGATGCTCACAAAAGACCAATCACAGGTGAAAGCTCTCTACGGTGGTTTTTCCGCTTGGGCGCCATCACATAATGGCGATTACCCAATCCCTGGTCTACAACAAAGGCAAGCGGACCCAGTTTTAGGTTACACCAAGGGTCGCGGTGCTGAGGATCTACTCCTAAATGACCATGCTTCCATGTTGTCAATGTCCATCATGGAAAATCTTTTCACACCTGATGCTCTAATTGCTCCAACTGAGCAAAGCCCCGTTGTTTTTGTTGATTCAAACTACGATTACGGTGCTTATAATATTACTGATTGGAAATTCTGGGATGATTCGTTTGCAAACGACCTAGATAATGACTGTAATAACAGTTACGGTATAGAGCCAATTACTGGCAAGCGTAAAGATCAAAACTGGGGTATCAGTTCACACAACCCAACTGGATTTGCGATACTTGGTAGCCGCGGTCCAGAGGATGGTGACTATGAAGCAAATGAGTATTCAAACAGTTACCTTCTTCACGGTGTAGAAAAGGATTGGAAAGGTGTTGTAGTGTTCGGCGATGGTCACATCGAAGTTCTTGAAACACTTTACCCAATCCAGTCAACTTATCTATCAGCAGAGGGTGATTCCGTTCCAGACAATCTATTCAAAGAAGATGATGTTCCTGTACAACCAGACGACGATGACTATGGCAACAGCCGCGGACAAATGGCCGACGCTGTTCTTACTCACGTGAAAGTTGGTGATGTAAATGACAACGATAAGGCGGGTGGCTGCGAAGATTTCTTGCACGATTAATTGAGCTTGATTTCACTTTTGAACGCAACGTTCAACCGGCTGTAGCAGATGCTACAGCCGGTTTTTTATTTGAAATCGCTTCCTCGATTATGATATGTAAATGCTTGCCACTTTTGCCCTAATAGCATGTTCACAAACTGTGCCTGTCCCGAGTTACAGACAAGCAACAGATATCTCGATAATTACCATTGATGGAGTTGTTGATACGGTAACTTCTAAGTCCTTTAAGAGAAGATTGCAAGAATCGCAAAGTGCAGATGCAATTGTCATAGATCTAAATACTCCCGGTGGCGATCTAATGTCAACGCTTGAAATTTGCTACGAGATAAAAAACAACGCTCCAAATAACACAGTTGCGTGGATTCACCCACACGCTTTTTCTGCTGGAACAATTATCGCTCTTGCTTGTAGAGAAATCGTAGTAGCGCCAGGAAGTACATTTGGAGATGCTGCTCCAATCAACGCAACTGGCCTTGCTATACCTGCAGCCGAACGTGCAAAAATTGAATCTCCAGTACTTTCAGAAGTCATTGATTCTGCAAGAAGAAATCACTATGACGAACATCTAGTTGAGGCATTTGTTAGCGTAGGAATTGAACTTTGGTTATTGCAACACAAAAAGACAAAAGAAACCGTTTGCGTAAACTCAAACGAATACGAAGCAATTTATGGCTCTCCTCCTCCTCAACAATTTTCCTCTATTGGAGTAGACACAAATGATCCCGCTCCTCTTTCCCCATACTTTGACACTATTTCTAAACTATCTGGTGGGCTAAGTGATTCAAGCCCAACTTGGGACCCAACTTTTTCTCAACAACTTCCATCAAGCCGAACCAAAATAGCAAAAGAGGATGCCTCTTCTTGGGAACTCATTAAACAAATTGTTCCTGATGACCGTCTATTAACACTCAAGCCAGCGGAAGCAAAACAGTACGGTCTTGTTACTGATGTCATTGCCAACGACAAAGAACTAATGAACTGGTTCGGCGCAAAGAACATTACTCGCCATAACACAAACTGGGCTGAAGGACTTGTTCGCATTCTTATCAGTTGGCCGGTTCGATTAACTCTCATAGCGGTTTTTTTAATTTGCGTTTTCGTTGAATTTGTAACTGGTTCTACTGGAGCATTCAGTGCGGGTGCGTTCGTTTCTATGACAATATTAATCGGAGCACCCTATCTCGCTGGACTCGCGCAATGGTGGGATTTGCTTCTTGTATTTGTTGGACTTGGATTCATAGCAGTTGAAATTTTTGTTATCCCAGGTACTGGCTTCACTGGATTTCTTGGTGTTGGTTTTCTGTTCGCGGGCATGGTGGGAAGTTTTATTTCTGGCTCCCTACAATCACAACAGGGGCAAGTGCAATTACTAACTGGTTTGGGAGCAGTCGTTGGCGGTTGCCTTCTTGCCATTATTGGGTCGTGGATAATCGCTAAGCGATTTGGTGAAACCCTAACAATGCGCCGAATGGTTCTTGAAGGTGCGGTTTCTAACCCAATTAGACAGCAACAAGAACAACTAAATCTAGATTCCACTGGAACTGCTATAACTGATCTACGGCCAACTGGGCGCATTAAAGTTGGCGGAGAAGTGTTTGATGCAACAACTTCTGGCGAGTGGATTACAAAAGGTTCTCCTGTGCGTATCATACACATCGGCCTCGCTATTGAAGTTGAGGAAATTGCATGATTGACCTTCTCGCACAAACAGTAACCGACACAAGCGCATCGCCAATAGTTTGGGCTTTTATCTTCATTGGTATCGCACTCGCTTTGTTTTTTGTTGAGATATTCGTGCCCTCTGGTGGCTTGATTGCTCTTGTTGGCGCTCTTTCTGTCGTGGCTTCACTCATCGCCTTTTTCATGCATGATGTAAACACAGGCCTAGTTGCAACTGGAGTTTATATAATTTTTGGACCAATTTTTGGATGGATTGCTTTCAAGATTTGGGCTGGGTCACCTCTTGCTAAGCGAATGATTCTAGGAGGGATAGTTGAAGAGGACAGCGATGAGGCGAAACAACGCGCAAGAGCGCGAACTGAAAAAAGAAATGAAGAACTACGGCTCTTAGTTGGGCAAACTGGCGAATCCATTACTGTTCTAAGACCGGTCGGAGTAGTTCGAATTGATGGGCAAAGGATTGATGCAATGGCAGAAACCGGCACAATCGAAGAAAATACCCCGATAGAGGTTGTTTCCGTTTACGATAATCAAATTAAAGTCAGAAAAATTTCTGAGTGATACAATACGTTTTTGAAGAGGAGGTTCACATGAACTCATTTATTGCAGCATTTTCACCTTGGCTTCTTGGTGGAGTAATAATCGGCGGGATTTTTCTGCTAATCATCGTCGCATTTGCGTTCCAGTACATTGGACTTTATTTGCAAGCATGGGTAAGCGGTGCAAAGGTTGGTTTTATTGACTTAGTCATGATGCGATTTCGTAAAGTAAACGCCAAGTCGGTAGTCATAAACCGGATTAGCGGGAAGAAGGCGGGTCTTGAAATATCTACAGACCAACTTGAGGCTCATTATCTTGCTGGTGGTCGAATCACAAACGTAGTTCGGGCAATGATTGCTGCTGATAAGGCGAGAATTGCACTTGAATGGGAAAACGCAACAGCAATTGACCTTGCTGGTCGAGACATAATGGATGCAGTTCATACAAGCGTTGACCCAAAGGTTATCGATTGCCCAAGTCAGTCAAGCGGAAAGGGTACAATCGACGCTGTTGCAGGCGATGGTATTCAACTTC
>CAZQGB010000021.1:0-10045 GCA_964592615.1 uncultured Isosphaeraceae bacterium
GCAATGACTGCCAATGACAATAGGGTGAAAAGTTTCATGAGTTTCTCCTTTACTTTTCGGTATTAGTTACAGGGTTCCATCAATTGTTGTTGCTTTATGTTTAGCAATGGATTGTTGGAGGCGAGTTGCCATGAGCCAAATTAACATAAACCCACCACCCCAAGCGACAAAGACACCTGCGAAAATAATGATGGAAATCAAAATGCTATGGAATTGAAGATAAAGCAAAATTAAGATTACAGCGAGTGAGAGCGGAATTACTATCGTTAATCGTTTCATCGCACTTACTTGGTTTTCGGTAGTAGGTCTAAGATGTATTTCATTGTGAATAACTTTCATTAAATCCGATTGAGAAGCACACACAAACATTTGAAATTCAAAGTGTGCGCAGTATTCCTAAGGAGATAATGGGTTAATTCTGCCAGCGACCTAACAGTGCTTGCCTGCAATTATTTGAAGAAACGACAGTAGTTGTCGTTGGAATACAAGCCAATTCACCAGTTGATGTAACTTGTGGTAATTGGTATTGAGCAGGTGCAAGTGGTGGGGCAAAATCTATCGAAGTGAAAGAGAATGGTGTTTTTGAAGGTATTGGGGGGCTGTTCTGCTTTTGGCGACATTGGCAGCCATTAGCTGCACATTTACAACATCCAACACAACACGCCATTTTCTGGGGTGTTTGAACACTATCAGCTGCCTCAACAGGGACAGCGAATGGGAGTGCTTGGAACACAAGAAGTAGGATTGGTAGAAATCGAAACATGTAGACTAGAATTATACGATGTCTTTTAGTTAATACTATTGCTTTTTTATCCAATTTTACATCCGGCTGAATTATTCATTCTAAATGGAGAATTATCTAACTGAAAAAAACTAAAATTGCTCTGATTATCTATCATCAGCCCAGCGATAGGTCCTCGCTGTACACTGTGCAATATGAAAATTCAAACTTTAATTGCACTGTTTCTTTCCTCTGTTGCTGTTGCAGAACATCCTTATGATTTTGTGCCTGATGACGCGTTAGCGATTCTTACAATAAAAGATGGAAGATCTATAAATAAAATTCTGAAATCAATAAATGAACAGTCAGGATTGGCTTCTGCAAAACCAAATACTATTGAAACATATCTTTCACAGTTTGTTAAAGATCCATCAGCAATCGATTTGTCATCGGAAGCAATGATAATCGTTGAGCCGACGAAACTTGCCCAAGGGCAAGAACCTACTGGTATGTTCGGACCAATGCCTCACATGATGGTGATTTGTAAAGAAAAAACTGGTCATAGGGTTGAAGCTACAGATTCAAGTGGCCTAAAAACAACAACGACTGTTGATGGATGGTTTATAGCAACAGGAGCTAGCGAATGGACTCCAAGGAATTCAAATGAACTCTCTCCAATACTAGATAACTTGCCTGATTCACAGATTAGTTCAACTGTGAAATTTGATTCACTCTGGTCACAGTTTGGTCCAACCGTACAGATAACTGGTGGTATGGCAGTTGGGATGTTAAACAAGCCCGGCCCAGATGGAGTTATTTCACCAGAAACAAAAAAGGGTGCTGCTGCAGCAAGAAAAGCATTTGGTGCCCTGACTGCGTGGTGTTCAACAGTGAAGAATCTTTCGATGGGCATTGATTTTGATGGCTTTACTGTTGTAGCTAATCTTGATGTCAAATTGAAAGAGCAGTTTGACTTAACAATAGATAACAAGTCGATTGAAGAAATGGCATCACTCCTTACCGTGAGTTCAATGCAGTATGCAATGTCAGGAAATCTGACTCGAATGCTTATGGAAATGGATATAGAATCACTGCGTAGTATTTCTTCTTCTGCAGAATACGGTCCACCAACTATTTTGACAAATAGTGTTAAGGCTCTTTCTGTTTTGGTTGAAGATAACGTTGTGTCCTATGGTTTGAGTAAGCAAAACGGTTTTACACTTACAGGTCTGTCTGATGTCTCAAATCAAAACAAGTATCTTGAAGATGTTTCAGCTGTTTTAGATGATTTTTCTGGAATGCTACGCGATGAATATAGCGCAGAACTAATACCAACAAACTCTCCCTATACTTGGGATGTCAAGATGATTGGCACAGATGCAGAAGATTTGCGAGTGATGAACGCGGTTATTCATGAAGATGCCCAACTTCGTTTCCAAAAGATGGGGAATAATCGAGTAATGATGTCTCTTGGTCCTCAAACATGGAGACCAATTGGACAGCCACGATCAACACCTCTTTCTCAAGTTATTCGTAAATATGTAGATGGCGTTGATATTGATTTCGCGATGAGTACTGATGCTAGAAGTTTTGCAGTTGGTTTTGCTGATGTTGCGAGTGTAGCAAATCCAGACGAGCCAATTTCAATTGGATTATCTCCATCTGCGAAGATATCGTTACTTATTGGCAAGACAAATTCTGGTGGAGTAATTGAGATTCAAGCTGATCTGTTTGGTTTAGCGACCTTGATTTCAGAATTGAATGAAGTAAAGAATTCGAGTAGAGACTAGAAAAAAGTAACTAGCCAGCAAGGTCACCCTCTCGTTCTGCTTCAATGACTTCTGAATCATTTGGATCTGGTTTTTCTGCTTCGGGATACTTAATTCGCGTGTGGTAAATCGAATTCAATCTAGCGATGATGGCATCTTCTATTTTTGAGAGTTCGCAGAATGTCAGACCGCATTCGTCATATTGATGGTCGAGTAATCTTTTTCTGGAGAGATCTCGCACAAGGGCCTCGATTCGTGCGGGGTTAGGATCTGGAAGGACTCTCGAAGCGGATTCGACAGCATCCGCAATCATTAGTACCGCAGCTTCTTTTGTTTGAGGTTTAGGTCCTGGATACCTAAATTGCATTTCGTTAATTGGCTCTTTACTATCTTTCGCTTCTTTAACAGCGGTTTGGTAAAAATACTCAACAAGTGTGGTTCCATGGTGTGCTTCGATAAAGTGGATGAGTTCTCGAGGCAAATCATATTCTCGAGCAAGTTCGATGCCATCCTTTACATGACCAATGATTATGAGGAGACTCATCGATGGTTTTAACTCATTGTGTCGGTTGTACCCACTCTGGTTTTCGACAAAGTATTCTGGTTTATTCATTTTTCCGATGTCATGGTAGAGTCCGCCTACATACGCCAGAAGAGAATCGCCTCCAATCGCTTCCGTGGCAGTTTCCGCAATATCAGCAACTTGTCTTGAGTGGTTGAATGTTCCTGGTGCGAGTTGTTGCAATTGGCGAAGCAGTGGGTTGCGTGGGTCTCGAAAATCAGCGAGTGTCATGCCAGTAGTTATATTGAAAAGTTGTTCTATATTCTGCAAAATACCAAGGACAAAGAAGCCAACAACAAGCCCAGAAAAACCAGCAGCAATGGCGTTCATTAAGACTTGCTTCCATGCTATTGACAAATCTGGAACCTCAGCGAGTCCTAGAAATAATGATCCAATTGCAAAAGCAATTGCAGTAACAGCAGATGCACGAATGAGAGCTTGTCGTTGGCGTACCTCTTTTAACTGGCTAATCATCGTTCCACATCCTGCAATGAGCAATATGAACCACCCAATAGATTGAGATAATGCCATTGTTACAAGCGAACATTGCATGAATGCTATGAACATTCCCATTCGTTGTTTATATGCAAGGCAGGCAATTGTTACAGCAAGAAGAGTTGGAATAATCGCAGCTGCATAGATGAAGGTTGGAGCTTCAAGTGTCACAATTATTGAGAGCCCAAGCATAAGAGCCATCAAAGCACATAGCACAAAGAGTCGTAGAGTATTTTTTGCAATTCTTGGATACGTAATTGTGACATAACCACCAATAAAAATGGACAGCATCGCAAGAAGTCCAATAGAACCGATTCGTGGGAGCCACCTCTCGATAAAGGAGCCAGTTTTTAAAAATTGCTCCTGTTCTAAGAGTGCTTCTTCGTATTGTGATGCGGTAATGACATCACCTCTTTGCCAAATGATGTCGCCACGGAAGTGATCTCTAACAACTGGCTTGATGTTATCTGCCGCTGTGTTTGCTCTTGCAGTTGTATCTTCGATATCAAGTTGAATACTCGGTAAGTTTTCACTAATAATTCTAGATTCAATTATTGGTACAACGGACTCTGGGAATCCAGAGCGACTTACAATTTCGGCAAGTTGATGTTCATTAATCTCCCCCTTGGTTGCGGGTAATGAAACTGGTGCAGCATTGTATGGAATTAGAAAATTGCCTGCCCCTTGGAATAATGCACGATTTGAAGCAGGGGTTGTTGTGAAGATTTGAAAATCTTCACTTGTAAGCAAAGGCTTATCCCTCTGCAATTCTCCGATTAATCTTGACACATATCTTTTCCAGGAATTTGTCGGCTTGCCATCTTGGAATAACTCTTGGAGTGACTTAAGAGTTTCGGGTGTAATAGTGAATTGGGCGATAAGTTCAGGATTGACTTCTTCAATTGATGTCATTCCAGAAACAGCAGTAGGAAGACCGAGCAATGAAGCTGAAAGGCGTTCGATAAATGCTGCATTAATCGTGTAAATTTTTGGAGAGGAGCTTCTCGCTTCTTCTTTTTTTGCCTCTGTAGCTAAAGAATCTTCTAGGGTGTAATTAACTCTGGTGATTCGAGTATTCGATGCAATCTGCCCATCACGAACTTTGATTTGCTCACGCGACCATGTTGCAATTGTTGCAACTGCTATTAAAAAAAGAAACAATACAAAACATGTTCTCAAAAACTCAGGGCGTCTTAATAAAGTACCCAATGTAAGCGCTGGTTTTGGGACATTACGTAGGACAGTTTCTCTTCGGCTTTTACCTGAACCTTTGTTTCGATGTCCTGATGATTTTTCCATTAGTAGAGTTGAGCGTTATGAAATTCACGAAGCAATGCTTAATGTGTTGCCCTCACAATACATTGAGGCAGATTGCTGTTTTTGCGTTTATTTGAAGCTGCGACTCTTGTTGAAAAGTGTCCTGCTTGCACAAGGTATAACGTTGCCCCAGAACGGTCGGTTTCCTCGGTTATCCAAATTGGGTCGACTCCCAACACCTTGAGTGAAGGTGAGAGTTCAGCAAGAGTGGAATTAGCGTTTTCTTTATCTCGAAAGGCACCAAATTGAAGGGTGAATGAGGTCTTGGAATCAGAATTTGCCAAACTCCCACCTGTCGATAGTGCTTTCGCTTTTTCTTGGTCTCTACCTTGAAGTTCCGTTGCTGCAATTGCAAACGCTTCTTGTGCCGCTGCATAGTCTCCATTGGCTGAAGCAATGATCCCCAGCATCGCAGTCGCTTTGCCATGGACTTCTTGGGATGAGGAAGTTGTTGCTTTGTTGAACCAATCTTGAGCTTCACTCATGTGATTTTGCTTAAATTCACAGAGCCCCATCATGTATTGGGCTTCGCCAATATTTTTGTTCTCTTTGATGGATTTTTTAGCCCACATCTCAGATAACAACCAGTCACCATTGTCATATTCATGAACTGAGTTTTCAATTGCAGTGGGTTGTGGTGAATTGCATCCAGCGAGAATGGAGAAAAGAAAGAGTGAGAGCAATTTATTTCGCATAGTGGGGCTCCAGATTGTATCGTACCCTTTTAGAATAACTAAAGATGCAACTTCTACGATACATTTATAAATCCTGGCGAAGGAACGCCTTCCGATCTCTCGTCACAGACGACTATCGATCGTGGAAAGGGATAGATTTGCAGGTTGCGTCATGGCATCTCGCCAAGAAAATCAATAGTAGAGAGCCGCATGTTGCCATCCTCCTACCTACATCGGGCTTGTTTTCAGTTGCGTTGACGGCTATTTGGTCACTTGGAAAGACAGTAGTTCCATTAAATTATCTGCTCTCAAAAGAAGAAATAAAATACATCATTGAGGATAGTGGGGTTGATATTGTCATTACTGTTGGTGCAATGCTGGAAATGATTGGAGAGTTGCCAAGTGGGGTGAAGGCAATAAAACTTGACGAAATGTCATTTAAAGGGATTCCGCCAGTTAGGTTTTCTGTACGAAGTGATGAGGATATGCTTGCAGCACTTTTGTATACATCAGGGACTTCAGGTAAACCCAAAGGGGTCATGCTTACAGCAAAAAATCTTAGTTCAAATATTCAACAGTGCATTACCAAAGCAGGGTTTTCAAAGAAAGATGTTTTTTTAGGGCTGCTTCCTCAGTTTCATAGTTTTGGGTTTACCGTCACAACATTATTGCCTTCTGTCATTGGAGCAAAAACTGTATACATGACAAGATTCAATCCAAGGAAGGTGCTAGATGCTATGCGTGCACATCACCCAACAATCATGGTTGCAATACCATCGATGTATAACGCTATTTTAAACTTAAAAAGTGCAGAAGCAGAAGATTTTCAATCAATCCATTTGGCCGGTTCTGGTGGTGAGGCGTTGCCAACTTCTGTCTACGAAGGTTTCAAAAATAAATTTAACATTTCACTTTGTGAAGGGTATGGACTAACGGAAACATCACCAGTTACCAATTGGTGTTTTCCTGAAGAAGAAAAACAAGGAAGTGTGGGCAAGCCAGTTGAAGGTTTGGTACAGCGAATTGTGAATGAAAATGAAGAAGTGCTTTCACCAAATTGTGATGGGGAAATACGGATGAAGGGACCGAATGTTATGAGTGGGTATTACAACTTACCCCAAGAGACTGATGCTGCTTTTGATCGAGAGGGTTATTTTAAGACAGGCGATATGGGGCATCAAGACGAGGAAGGTTTCTTGTATATCACTGGACGAATTAAGGAAATGCTCATCATTGGAGGCGAGAATGTTTTTCCACGGGAGATTGAAGAGGTTCTGACGAATCACCCAGCAATACACGCAGCAGGCGTTGTTGGTCGTAGAGATGATTCTAGGGGCGAGGTTGCAGTTGCATTTGTGGAATTGAATGAAGACGGTTCATTTGATGAACACCAAGTTCGTGCTTGGTGCAGAGAAAGAATAGCTCCATTTAAAGTTCCAAAAACAATAATTGTTTTGCCAGAGTTACCTCGTAATCCAACAGGCAAAATAGTTCGCAGAGATTTATCAGATCTTCTGTCCAAGGAACTGTCCCAATGAAACATGCTGTAACTCTTGCGCATAGCCCCGATCCAGATGACGCTTTTATGTGGTGGCCACTTGCGGATATTGATGGTTCAGGTCCAGCCCTTAATACTGGTGATTTTTCTTTTGAACTTGTAATGGAAGATATAGAAACTTTAAATGAAAAGGCAGAGTGCGGCAAATATGACGTTACTGCAATTAGTATTGCGCAGTATCCCAGAGTTTCGAATATCTATGATCTCACAGCATGCGGCGCTTCACTTGGCGATGGCTACGGACCAAAAGTAGTAGCTTCACACGAAATTTCTATGGATGATCTTCTGGCTTCGAATCCAGTATTTGCAGTCCCCGGAGAGAGAACGTCCGCATTGGCAACCCTTCGAATCCTCGCAGAAAACAGACCATTACAGTGGGAAGCCGTTCCCTTTACAGAAATAATGAATCAAGTTAGTTCTGGCACTTATGGAGCGGGAGTAGTTATTCATGAAGGGCAACTTACATTTGAAGAACATGGTCTGCATGAAGTTTGTGACCTTGGTGCTTGGTGGCTCGGCAAAACAGGTTTGCCTCTGCCACTTGGCGGGAATGTGATAAAACGTGATACAGATTCACGATTTGGAAAGGGAGCGACTGCTCAGATAACATCGCTTCTTCACAAGTCAATAGAGCACGCCATGGAAAATCGAGAACAGTCATTGCAGTGGGCGGCAAAGTGGGGGAGAGGAATCGATTTAGCGTGCACCGATGAATTTGTTGAGATGTATGTAAATCGATGGACTCTTGATTTCGAAGAACGTGGTCGGGAAGCAGTCGAAACCTTCTTGAAACAGGCAGCGAGCGTGAATGCAGTTTCTTCAGTTGAAGTTGTCACCTTTGTTTATTGACTTAAATCTGCTTCACCGAGCAAATTAAATCCTTTTCGAAGAAGCAACTGCCCGCCTAGAGTTAAGTCATCGATTGCAACGGCTACAGTTGAGTCACCAATTGCAGATTGTCGAATAAGTGAATAAATGAAAGAAATATTTAACTCCGCTCCAAGAAGGTATAAACATAAATCGGCAAGAGAGTGAGAGTCGTCGATAACTGTAACTATGACATCAGTTTCAGAGAATGCGATTCCAAGTTCTCGTAACATTTCTCTTGCGGAGTCGGATTTGTCAGGAATCATTCGAATGACTGCGTGGTCTGAAGAATCAATAACGTTAAGACCAACAACATGAACGTGTGATGCATCATCAAAATGTCTCAGTAAATCTAGAAGACGCCCGACTCTATTTTCAAGGAATACGCTGAATTGCCGGACTGATGGAACGGAGTATCCTTGCATTGTTTCGGAGGGTATTTGTGCCATGTTTATTTAGTGTCTGAATTGAGGGTTGGTTTGCGGCTCGGAGTAATCGTTGTTGTTTCATCGCCTATTTTTTCAGGAGTATATTCGTGATCTCGCTTTCTGATTACCATGACAGCGATAATTTCATCATCCTTCTCTAAAGACCTCGCCGTGTCTAGCCCAGATGTGATTCGACCAAAAACAGTGTGCTTTCCGTCAAGGTGTGATGTAGGCAAATGGGTTAAAAAGAATTGGCTTCCTCCTGAATTTGGTGCAGATGTTTTTGCCATAGAGATGGACCCAGCAAAATGATTTCTATAATCTTCTCTCGTATGCTCATCTGCGATTGAATAGCCTGGTCCGTCATCCGCTGAAGCATCTTCTGGATTCTTACGTTTGCTCGGGTCTCCCCCTTGAGCCATAAATTTGTCAATTACTCGATGAAAAAGAATTCCATCGTAATAACCAGTCTCAGCAAGTGAAATAAAGTTCGCTACAGTGTTAGGAGCGTGGTCTTCAAACAACTCTAACTCAATTGGTCCCTTTGTAGTTTGCATAAGTACAAGAGGTAAATCGGAAGCAGTTTCTTCAACTTCACGAATTTCAAGTTCAGTTTTCCACTTGTCAAAGCCATCTTGTGATTTTGACTTCACTGCATTAATTCTCGCCAATAGCAGTGGATCTGATGCTAGGTCTGAAGAATTAATGGCATCAAGGGCAGCGATTGAATCTTCAAAACGATTGTCTGCAAAAAGGAGTGATGAATAGAATTCTGCAGTTGCTGGTGACGCCAGAGCATCTTCATTTAGTTTTTCGACCGTAGAAATTGCTTTTGTAAACTGATTTTTTGCATCTAACGAACGTGCCCAAAGCATAATAATCTCTGGGGAGTCGGGGAATCTGTTTGCCAATTCTTCATAGACAATGATTGAATCTAGTTCTTGTTGAGAAATCAAGAATTCAGCCCAAGCCAATGCAATTCGAGTATTTGTTGGTTGTAATTCGGAAAGTCTTTCAAAAAGGGAATTGCACAAGTCAGCATCTTCAAGCCATAAACTCATCTGAAGTTCAGCAGCAATTACTTGAAAATCTTCATGAGTGGCGTTCCATGTAGACATGGAATCTCTAAGTTTTCTGGTAGTTTCCTTGTCCCCAGCGGCGAATCCACCCTGGTTACGAATAGAAGTTTTAAGAGTCTGATATTTGTCGAGGAGTTGCTGTGAATCGCTAGATGTCATAACCAGAGACGTGGCAAGTATTAATGAACAAAATGAAGATATGAGCATATGTATTTCCTTGATTTCTTAGAAAGCGTTACATTGTGAGCAGGATAGCATCCTGAGTCCGAGCCAAAAAAGTGAGCGAGAAAATAATAAAAAAAAATGAGTTACTTGACTAATTGTAATTATTGGCTATTATTCACATATCGCAGATGCGATCCCGATTTTGCCCCCGGAAGGGCTCGGTGTGGTTCTTTGAATCCACCGGGCCTTTTTTTTGCTCAGGTTCAACTCATCTTTTACTTGTTTGGCTTGCTACAGCTCGTATTGCTTCGTTGAGCTGCATCGGCGTGGCGTAAAGCCACGCCTGCTTCGCTCGCCTCGCACTACTTCGCTTCGCTGGCGCCAAACAAGCAAAATCTGAGTTTCACCTT
>CAZQGB010000021.1:10145-20487 GCA_964592615.1 uncultured Isosphaeraceae bacterium
CGCTGTTTTTGTTTTCTAGAGTGATTGGCAAAATCTGAGTTTCACCTTCGCTGTTTTTGTTTTCTAGAGTGATTGGCAAAATCTGAGTTTCACCTTCGCTGTTCTGGTTTTCTAGAGTGATTGGCAAAATCTGAGTTTCACCTTCGCTGTTCCGGTTTCTGTAATGTGTTTTTCTTCGCTCTGCGACGGGTCTGACCCTAAGCAGAATTCAAACAAAATATCATGAGTTTCAACTTAGCAATAAATAAAGGCCCGGTAGACGCAAGCGCCATACCGAGCCCTTTCGGGGGCAAATTTGTTGTCCTTTAATTATAGCCAAAATCAAGTATGGTGTGAATAATTCTGCCTTTTTTCTCAAATTCTAAAAAATATTTTACAAATTGGAGTCAATTAGCAAATTAATCCATGCTGTGGGAAAAAGTAGCTATTTTTGGTTAAAATTTTGGTTAAAACCTCCGTTGTGTCGTATCGTCATGACAAGCAGCCAATCAAGTCACCCATTCCGAAGGGCTGCGGTGATTGCAATTGCGAGGGCATCTGCTACATCGGGTGGTTCAGGTATCGTTTTGAGTTGGAGTGTATTTGTTACAGCTTGTTGCATTTGAGATTTAGTAGCCCTTCCATTACCAGAGACAGACTTTTTAATTTCGGCAGGGGTGATCTCGGCTAGTGGAAGAGAAGCATTTTCTCCTGCGAGTAAAATAACGCCTCTTGCATGTCCTAATATTGTTGCAGTTGCAACTTGTTGTTTATGCGTAAAAACTGTTTCTACAGCTAACAAATCTGGCTTTAATTCCACGATGATTTCTTGGATATCGTGATACAACTGTGCGAGTCGAAATGATACAGTTTGCTTTGTATCCAAGGTGATGGCTCCAGCTTCAACAACCAATGGATTTGCATTGGATCGTTTGTAATCGATGCATCCATACCCCGCAATTCGTAATCCTGGATCTATTCCAAGAACTCTCATGTATTAAGCTTATCCGTTCCAATGTTGCCATCAGTAAGCGTAATAGTACGCTGGCAGCGTTTCCCAACATTTTCATCATGTGTGACAATAACCGTGGTCAATCCATCATCGTGTAATTGGTCAAAAAGGTGGAGGACGTCATGCCCTGTTTTTGAATCTAGATTCCCAGTCGGCTCGTCTGCGAGAAGAACAGAAGGATTGGTAACAAGAGCTCGTGCGATAGATGCCCGTTGTTGCTGTCCTCCTGATAACTCGCCTGGCTTGTGCTCAACTCGATCTGCAAGCCCGACTCGTTTAAGAATATCGTTAGTCCGTTCCCGGCGTTCAGATTGTGCCACTCGTTGGTAATACAACGGTACCTCGACGTTTTCAGCAATGCTTAACTGAGGTATGAGGTTAAAAGATTGAAAGACAAACCCTATTTCCTCACCTCGAATGGTTGAGAGTTGAGTATCGTCAAGCATAGCAACATTGTTCCCATCGAGGAAATAGGAGCCCTCAGTTGGCTTGTCAAGGCACCCCAAGATGTTCATCAGAGTACTCTTTCCTGACCCAGAGGCGCCCATGATTGCGAGGGATTGCCCACGAGGAATGTCAAGATCGACCCCTCGAAGGGCTTCGACCAGAACAGAACCATCGGGTTTGTAGTAGATTCGTTTGATTTTACTAAGTTTTACAACTGAATCATCTTGAGGCATGGATACATACTACGCTCTGGTCTACACTTCGGGTTATGCATTCCCAAGCATTTGAATCCTTTATGTCAACTGCCAATGTGATACCTGTTGTTAGACGAATAATGGCAGATCATCTGAGCCCTGTATTGGCGTACCGAAGACTTGTAGCCTCTGATGACCGAACAGCCCCAAGTTTCCTTTTTGAATCTGTGGAAAATGGCGATGAAGTTGGGCGCTTCTCTTTTTTGGGAGCAGAGCCTTCTCTTGAGGTTATCGCACATGAAAATGAGGTCTTAATTAGGGATCTTATTAAAGGGACTCAAGAGAGTGTAATAAGCGACAACCCTCTCCAACTCGTAGGAGAATTATCAAAACAATGGAAGGTGTCCGCTCCAGTTGCAACTGGTGAATTGCCTCTTCCAAGTTTCATTGGAGGATGGGTTGGTTTTGCGAGTTACGATATTGCAAGGTGTAGTGAATTGGCTGTCTTGCCATTTTCTTCTGCTCCAGAAGATGATCGTAATCTTCCAGATTTGCATTTTGCTCTCTATCGTACAGTTGTTGTTTTTGATCATGTAGCAAAAATAGTACATGTCGTTCACAACGCTATGCATGAAAATACAAGTACACCTGATAGTGTTTGGGAAGACGCGAATAAGGAACTTGATCGTATTGTTATGAAGTTACAGGAGGAAGGCGACAATATTCCTGTTGGCACAATCGATATTGATTTAAATAGCCCTCCAAAAATTCCTTCGAATTCAAACATGTCAAGAGAGTCGTTTGAAAAAGCTGTTGAAACATGCAAGTCATATATTGCAGCAGGGGATGCATTTCAAATTGTAATTTCCCAACGGTTTGAACACCGGTCGTCAGTTGACCCCTTTGAAGTGTATCGCGCACTGCGGGTTGTCAACCCAAGCCCATACATGATTTACTTGCAAGCTCAGGGATGTATTCTCGCGGCATCGAGCCCAGAAATATTATGCAGAGTTCGAGATCGGCACGTTACGAATCGACCACTCGCAGGTACTAGGAGGCGTGGCAAGACCGAGCAAGAAGATTCTGAAATGGAAACAGATTTATTGGGAGACGAAAAGGAAAAGTCTGAACATGTTATGCTTGTCGATCTTGGGAGGAACGACATCGGAACAGTTTGTGAACTAGGGTCGATTAATATCGAGAGAGTGATGGATATTGAACGATATAGCCATGTTATGCACCTAAGTTCAACGGTAGTTGGGATTCTTGCAGAAGGAAAAGACTGCTGGGATGCTTTAGCGGCTACGCTTCCTGTTGGAACGGTGAGTGGCGCACCAAAAATTCGTGCAATGCAAATTATTGATGAGTTAGAGCCAACAAAGCGTGGTCCTTACGCAGGTGGGATTGGAATGATTGGGTTTGGTGGCGATATGGATGTTGCAATTGCTTTACGAACAATGGTAATTCCAACGAGCGAGCGTGATGAAACTGGTTGGCGAATTGATATTCAAGCAGGTGCTGGAATCGTTATTGATTCTAAACCCGAATTGGAATGGAAAGAAACAATTAATAAAGCGGCTGGGCTCGGGAGGGCAATTGAACTTGCTCAATCGGCATTCCAAACACCATGAATACTCCTAAGAGCGACTTGTCCTTTTGGCGAAGAAGGCGAACTTGGGTATGTGTTACTCTTTTATTGTTGCCGTTTATCAGCATTTATGTGGTGACTCGGTCTTTTGTTCTATCTCCAATCGTAGCAATATCTCTGCAGAATAAAATTGGTACAGAAATTTCGGTAAGTGGGACGAGTTGGGACTGGGGGACTAATGTTTTTGTTAAGGAAATTAATCTGAAAGCTAGCGGGGTTGATGGCCTTGCAGCAAATGTGGTTTCATTTGAAGACGTATCTATCGCACTGAATCCTGATGGCTCAATTCTTAGTCCAGAAATAGTTGAAATTGAAGTTAAGACTTTGCGTGTTAGGCTTGCAGAGTCATTTGAACATGCTGGGGAATTCAATTTTTCCTCGCTAATGAATTCAAAAGAAGTCACTACAGAACAAATTTCTGAATCTACTGAAGGAGACCCCTCATTCCAACAGCGACTGAGTGCTATTCCTGAGTTGTTACTTACCAATGTAATCGTTGAGACAGGAGTGATGAACAACGGAGATTGGACATTAGATGGGACAAAAACATTTACGGTTAAAGAAGCAATGTTTGGCGAAGAAGACTCAACCTTGCAATTGGTTGATACTGAGGATTCGATACAGATTGATTTGTCATTTGACACTTCTCCTTTAGGATTTCAAGCAGAAGTTGGAAAACTAAAACTTAATAATTCCATATTGGACCTGCTTCCCCGAACGGCAAGGGTTTGGTGCCAAGAGGCAAAACTGCACGGTGATGTTAACAGCTTAAAAGTGATGTGGAATTCTGAACAAGCGATGCAATTTTCCGTTGAAGTCGAAGACATTACTTTTAAGTTACCAGAGGAACACGGTATCCGTTGGGCTTCAATTAGTAATAACATTGTTGAACGTGTTCACGGTGATGCTCACCTTGATGTAAAGCACGGGCACATTGTTTATGATGGAGTATCTGTCTATCTCAAAGAAATTCAGGGGTTGCTCGTTCCTCCTCATCAAGAGATGGATAGTGGCTTGGAATTTTCTGCGGACATAAAAATAGACAACTATAAAAATGTCGGTACAAATAAGAGTGAAGAATGGATGGATTCGCTTTTGTCCAATTCTCCATTTGAGGCCTCCTTTACAATCAATAATTTTGTGCCACTCCGTGGTCATTCAAATGAAACAATTGTTCCTGTTGCTGCTGCTCAGATCTTAAAATTGTTTCAACTTTCTGATTGGAAAATGAATGCGAAAGTTTTGGTTGGTAGGTCAGAGCAAGACGGAGAAGTTGAGGCGGAAGGAGATTTAATTATTGATGGCGCTTCAGGGAGATATGAAAATTTTCCTTATCCGCTCAGAGATATTAAATCTCAAATATCCTTTCGTCAGAATGATATTAAAATTGTTTATCTCAATGCTTTAGGGAGTGAGGATGCAGAAGTACATATAAATGGTGGGGTGAAAGCGACAAATGATTTTCTCTCTGTTGATCTAAACTTGTTTGCAGAAGATGCTCCTCTCGATCAAAAGTTACACGATGCATTGTCAAAGCCAATTGCAAATGTGATGGATAGATTGATTGATCGTGAAGCGTTCGTGAGAATATCAAAATTGCTAGAGGATTCAGGCGACTTAAAATTTTCTCTTGGTGGAGATATTGACCTCGATCTAAATATTAAACATGACAGTAGATTAAATTCTGGAGTAGAACTTTCTGGTGAAATTTCTTTTGAGAATGTCGGCATTTTGCATAAAGAATTTCCTTTTCCTGTCGTGTTAAAGGAGGGAACAGTTTCTCTAGATCCAAAGGGTCTATATATTCCAGAATCAAAGTCAATACGATTTAAAGGTCAAAAACTTGGTATTGGGGGTATCACTGGTTCTATCAACTTTCTGGAAGATGGCACTGCAATACCAGATTTGAAATTAGAGTTACTTAACGAATATATTTCTCCATCTCTTTTGCTAGCCGTTTCTGAATCTGCTGGTGATGATCATAAGTTGGCAGCAGGCGTGCTAGGAGGATTAGGGCTTAGCTCGAAATTAAACGCAGTTGGCGCTGTTAAAGGAAATCAAGATGGTTCGATTAGTACTAATTTTTTAATTGGGCTTGTGGATGGAGTTTCGAGCCCAAATGAAAAGTTAGCGAAGGCGATTAACGCGACGGGGCCTTTTTGGCCTGAGGGATTTAAGTTTACAGACATTAACGCAGAAATTCATATAGATAATGGATCTGTTTCGATGGAAGCTGTTACCTGTAAATGTAAAGATGGTTTGCTGACTGCAAGTTTGAACATTGATAAGGGTGAATTTGATTTGAAGATTCAAGGCGATTCTTTGCCAATCAGCCCAAATTTTGTTGATGTCCTTCCAGATTCAGCTTCTAAAAAGTTATCAAGCGCTTGGAGATGGCTTCAGCCATCTGGTGTAATGGATGCTGATATTAGCATGGCACATGTAGATGGCAATTCACAGTTAAATATGACCATCATTCCCACGACCCTGGAAGTTTCAGCTATAAATCGTGTTACTACCTTAAACCTTGAAGAGGGTGCGATAATTGTTGATGGAACAGATGTGTATTTCAACTCAATGGAGTTTCAGCTTCATGAAGAAGATTCGCAACAAGGAAATGTAGATATCAATGGCGAAGTTAATGGAAATCAATCTGATTTTGGCTACCTACTCGATGCTAGGTGGCATGATGCTGTTATCGACTCGCCATTGACACGTGCAATTACAGGAATAGTTGGTGGAGAAGCCGCGGTAGATTTCTATGACACAATCGAACCATCTGGGATTGTTGCGGCAACATTATCTGCAAGAGGAGATGATGATAATCTTTCCTATAGTATTGAAATACTCCCAGATTCTTTAACCGCAACATTTCATGATCGAAAGGCAGTGGCTTTTTTTGATAGAAACACAAAATCACAAGGCAATACCATTCGACTTAACAATGATGGAATCCATTTTGATCATTTGTTTGGGAAATTGGGCGACGGTGAGTTCTCTGTCGATGGAAAGATTGAATCGGGAGGCGCAGTAGATGGAAAATTCGATTTAACTTGGTCTGGTCCCTCTAGTGATGATAGTCTTTTCGCGATTTTGCCTGAAGTTGTTGATGACACTCTTGTTGCAGTTAAATTGCAAGATGGGCGAAGCACACTTCCTAATGGTAAAGTTACTTTTCATGGTGAAACTTGGGACAAACTCGTAGTCTCTTTTGCTGGAGATATTGAGATTGATGACGCATCAATTGATGTGGGCATCCCGTTAAAAAAAATAAAAGGTGTTTCTAACATTTATGGACGCTACAGTAAAGATAAACTCAATGCTCTTGAATTGTCATTGGCTTTTGATGAACTCTCTACGCTTGGTAGGATTGTGACGGATATTGCGGGGGGTTTAGAATACAACCCCGTAAATAATCAGCTTGTATTCAAACAAATGCGTGGGGAATCTTCAACTGGAGGTGTGACTGTTCAGGGATGGGTAGGGCTAGATGATGACAAGGAGTACGAAATAGAAGTGTTGATTGCGGGAGTTGAATTGGCGCCTGTTACAGACAAAGAAGTCAGAGAAGACAAAGAAATTGTTGCTTCTTTGACAGGAGATTTGATTGGCTGGTTTTCAATTGCAGGGGCGAGGGGCAACCTAGAATCTCGAAGAGGGATTGGAAGGGTGCAGGTGCAAAATGGACACCTTGAGATTGACCCACTATCTTTAATAACAATGAAGGTTCTCCAGCTGGCATGGCCTTCTGCAGCGACGGTTTCAGGTGCTGAGATTGATTTTTATATCAGTGGAGATCGAATTATCCTTGAAGATATCGTAATGCAGAGTGATGATTTAGATATCTCTGACCTTGCGCTTGAGGGTGATGGTGCAATTGATTTCGATACCTTCCAAATTAATGCGAGACTCCATCCCCGAGCTGGGTTACCAATTATTAGAGATATTATTGGTGCATTGAATGATCAACTCTATTCGATAGATGTGACTGGTGAATTACTTGACCCAAAAGTATCAGTTGTCCTTCTTCCATTTCTAACACCTCAAGACAAATAATTTTTTTGCCTCAAAGGGGGATACAATAACGCTATGACTTCAAAAAAACTTATTCAGGAGAAAATAGAAGAACTCATTTCGCTCACAGCTGAGCACGATGCTCAGGATCCTCGACCAGAGATGGTTTCTCAGATGATTGACACTTGCCTCAAAATGGCAAAGGAGGGGCACGATTCCGGTCAGATTAAACTCGTCACATATGCATTGAAAGAAATGCGATATGCCTATCAAGTCTTTAATCGCTACATAGGTATTAGAAAAGTTTCGATATACGGTTCAGCAAGAACACCTGAAGACAATCCAGATTACAAGGCAGCTGCTGAGTTTGGTCGGTTGATGTCCGAAGCAAACTGGATGGCAATTACTGGTGCGGGTGATGGAATTATGAAGGCGGGTCATGAAGGACCCCAGCGCGAGTCGAGTTTTGGCCTAGCGATACGACTACCTTTTGAAACAACTGCTAACGCAATTATCGAGGGTGATTCAAAACTCATTAATTTTAGATACTTCTTCACTCGCAAATTAATGTTTATGACTCACTCTGATGCGGTTGTTGGGTGCCCTGGTGGTTTTGGTACACAGGATGAATTGTTTGAAGCATTGACACTTGTTCAAACTGGGAAGTCGAATATTATTCCTGTTGTGATGATTGCTGGAGAAGGCAGTGACTACTGGGTAAATTGGGAGAAACACATACATCAAGATTTACTTGTGAACGGGATGATTAGCGAAGAGGATGAATCTTTGTTTCATGTAGCGACAACACCTCAAGATGCTGTAAATCACATCATGGAGTTTTACAAAGTTTATCATTCAAGCCGATATGTCCGTTCTGATTATGTAATTCGAACAAATGCAGAATTAACAAATGATTCGATTGTAAGATTAAACGACTCGTTCTCAGACATTATTCGGACAGGTAAAATCCAAAAGTCAGCCCCACTTTCAAGTGAAAGAGATCACCTTGAATTACCTAGGATTATTGTCCCTCATACTCGTCGAAGTTTTGGAAGATTACGCCAACTTATTGACATGGTAAATACATGCGAAACTGTCTAGCCATCACGTATGTTTTTTGTTTGGTCATTTCAGGTTGTTCTGCGCCGGAGAAAACCACTGGCAAAGAAATTCAAAAAGAAAAGCCCAAGGTCACATTGGCTACAGAAACAATAAGTTCAACGACTGATGGAATTTCAGTTGTAAATTTTCAAGTGAAGCCAGAAGTTAAGGATGTACTTCAAAAACTTGAGCAGTTTGGCAAGCCAATCGCGACCTTGCAACTACAAGAAAAATTGTTGTTAGAAGGGATTCAGTTACGAAGAGTTACGGCTGTAGATGTTCCCGCAATCATTTCTTCATTAGGCGAAGTAATTGACGAAAACTATGTTTGGCACGGTCAAATATTTAAGTGGAGGGATTTACATCAGAGGCGAATCGATGCAGAAGGCATGTTGATTACTCAACAAGGAATTCCGTACTATATTGGAGGAGGATATTTATCTCTGCAGAGCCGAAGTTGGTTAATAAATCGAGAAGATGGGTACCGTATTTATTTGCAATTATTGCCAACTTGGCATGTGCCAAGAAATCAATCCTCTGTCGTTGCAAATTCTTCTGAACATTTGCAAAGCAAAATTTTTACTGATTTAGAGTTCGAAACATTACTCGAAGATGATGAGGCAATCGTGCTTGCTGTGGCGTTACGTGCGCCAGAAGTAACGACAGGTCCACAGGACGAAGGCTCTCCTCCAGTTCGGCTTGGTGAGGCGTTGTTAGGGGGTCCTGTGAAGGAAGATGTTGTACAAATCATCGTCATAGAGGCAAATATTATGCCTCGTGGCTGAAACGGTAGAATACGGGGTCTTATGGATCAAGTAGAGCAACTTAATCAAGAATCAGAGCCAAAACCAAGAAGGCGAAGAGTCCTTCCTCCACAAAGGGTTTGGCCTTTACTCTTTACTTTAGGTAATTTAGTCTCAGGATTTGCTGCTATTCATTACGCGTACAAGGGAACTGAATGGCAAGGGCCTTGGGGGTGTAGTGGGTTGACTATGGCTGGGGCGTTGATTTTTTTGGGAATGTTACTGGATAGCATTGATGGTTCAGTTGCGCGTTTAACAAACAGTGTTACTGAGTTGGGAGCAGCACTTGATTCTCTTTCTGATTTAGTGACTTGTGGAGTGGCGCCTGCAGTAATGGTGCTCGCACTTGTCTCAAGTTACCTTGGCACAGATGGTTCTCTAACTCTGCTTGGTCCGGATGCTGATTTGCCTTGGGGAAAAGTTGTATGGGGAATAGCTGCTGTCTATGTTTGTTGCGCGGCGCTTCGCCTTGCAAGGTTTACAGTTGAGACTGAGCCAGCAAAGGGTCCAAATACGCACATGGCATTTCATGGTATGCCTTCTCCGGGAGCAGCTGGGTTGATTGCAGCATTAATCTTACTTCATCAGCATCTCCTTGCTGGAGGAACAGATACCTTGTGGATTGGAAGGGCTTACGCCTTTGGTGTTCCAATTGTGATGTTGTTTGCTGCAATAGCAATGGTTTCTAGCATCCCATACGATCACTTTGTGAATCGTTATTTGGGAAGACCACAATCGTTTCGTTTCATTGCGTTTCTTGTCATTATTATTTTTACTTGTATATGGTGGTTCCAAGAAACAGTCGCAATCGGTTTTATTGCGTATGCATTAACTGGGCCCGTTTATGTTCTCCGTAATCGAATTAAAGAAAATCCCGAAGAAATTACTGAAGAAACTACTGAAGAACTATGACAACAAAAATTAAAACACGTTTTGCTCCAAGTCCTACTGGGCACCTGCATGTTGGGGGCGCGCGTACCGCAATTTATTGCTGGGCATTTGCCAAGGCAAACGATGGGGAATTTTTGCTTCGAATCGAAGATACAGACCAAAAGCGATCTAGTGATCAAGCGACGACTGGTTTTTTTAATGATTTAAAGTGGCTTAGTATTTTGTGGGACGAAGGCCCAGAGTTTGATGGCGC
>CAZQGB010000022.1:0-19423 GCA_964592615.1 uncultured Isosphaeraceae bacterium
TATATCCGCGATTCATCATTTTCAAAATACGGTTTGAACCCGACTGCGCCGGAACATGCAAGTAATTACATATTCGTGGACAGTCACGCATCACTTCTAAAATATCATTCCCAAAATCCTTTGGATAACTTGTGACAAATCGAAGTCGTAAAATCTGTGGAACCTCATCATGAATTCGCTGTAGCAAGTTTGCAAAAGTCGTCACAGATTCATTTTCGTGAACTGGCTTACTAAACGCAGTAACACTAGGACCCACTTGTGGTACTTCATCGCCCGCGCTGTTGAGTGCAACCCCATGTGTGTATCTGTAGTGATTAACCGTCTGCCCAAGTAAAGTAATTTCAATTGCTCCAGTTTGAACCAGTTGCTTACATTCTTCAATAATTGCCTCGGGCGGTCGGTGTACTTCTGCACCTCGAGTATTAGGAACAACACAGTACGTGCAAAACTTGTTGCATCCTCTTGTAATTCGAACATACGCACTTTTGTTCGAGGTACTTCGATGGTCAGGATTGAACGCTCTTGCAAGATCAAGCAATTCTAAATTATCGTCCACAGCAGAAAGTGCAGCAGATCGTCTTGAGCGGTTCCCCTGCAAGGCGCTTCGATCGGTAGAACTCAACCGTTCGCCAGCAACTGCGTTGTGCAACATCGTTGGAAGGCGGTCGAGTTCACTTGGACCACAAATAAAATCTATCTGAGGATATTTCCCAAGCAATCGTATTCCTTCACGTTCTGGCAAGCACCCAAGCATGCCGACAACTACTTCTCTTCCCTCGTTTTTCTCTACACCCAATTCGCCAATTCGGCTGAGTACCTTATTTTCGGCTTGCTCCCTAACAGAACATGTATTAAACAGAATCACATCAGCGGTTGCCCTATCTCCTTGAAAAACATAACCAAGGGCATCAAGTTGCCCCTTCACAAGTTCACTATCGAGTTCATTCATTTGACACCCAAAGGTCTCAAGATAAATAGATCGATCTTCAACGTGTTGTTTAGTAGAGATTGACATTTGCAACAGCGTAGTATGACCGAAACTACAGCAGATTGTGCGGTTTTCCTGTCAATACGGTCGATAGTCAACAAATATGCGAGCAGGTCAAGGCATCATCGTCATTTCAATCACTTTGCTCATGCTAGGTGTTGTCATGGTGAACTCGGCGGGCATGCAGGTCTCAGTTGACCCGCCTACTTTTCATGACATGCTCACAAGCAGACCAACAATGCTTGCATTTTTTGCAATCGTCGCAATGTTCATTGGAAGCAGATTCCCTCTTCACTTGTTTGAGAAGTCATTTTTTCGAATTCCACTCGTACTCTGGATTCTATCTCTTGCAGTGCTTTTTCTTTTGTTCGTGTATGTTCCCGGCATCGGTCGCGAAGTTAATTCGTCCAATAGATGGATTCGTTTGGGGGGATTCAGTTTTCAACCAAGTGAGGTTGCAAAATGGACGCTGGTCCTTGCTGTTGCGTGGTGGGGTTCATCGCATATTCAAGATATCCAACACTTTTGGAAGGGATTCGTTCCACCTATGCTTGGAATTGGAGCGATTGCTGCATTCATTGCAATTGAAGACCTTGGCACAGCAGTATTAATAGGCACGGTTTCATGTCTACTTTTATTAGCTGCGGGGTCAAAAATTATCCACTTCGCAACCCTCATCCCAGTTGCCGTCGGCGGGTTTATTCTCGCGGTGATTTTGAGCCCATACAGAATCGCCCGCTTGCAAACGTATCTCAATCCATTTGATGATCCGGAAAATTCCGGCTACCACATTTTACAATCGATGTCGACAATTTCGGGTGGTGGACTTTCCGGACTCGGTCTTGGAAACGGAATTCATAAATTTGGGTATCTCCCTGAAGATACGACTGATTTTATTTATTCCGTTATCTGCGAGGAACTTGGAATATTCGGAGCCGTTGCTGTAGCAACTTTATATATAGGTTTAGTCGTTTTAGGTGTATGTGTAATTCGCAAGACAAAGAATACCTTTGAGCAACTCATTGCACTTGGTTTTATTGTCACAATAGGTATTCAAGCGGGGATGAATATTCTTGTCGTCACAGCGCTTGTTCCAACAAAAGGAATTGCACTGCCACTTTTGAGTAATGGTGGCACTGGATGGTTGCTCACGGCATTTTGTATTGGTCTACTCAATGCAATAGATCGAAAAAACGATACAGTGATGGAAATGTCTTATCCATCAATCTCAAAAACAACCAATCCTACATGCCCAACATCCTGATTGCAGGTGGCGGAAGTGGTGGACACGTTGCACCAGCAATTGCTGTTGCGGAGGCGTTGCATGACAAAAAATGTAACGCAATTCTTGCGCACTCAACCCGCGATGTAGATTCGTTGATGACAAAACAAACACCATTTAAATGCATCACCATTCCTGCGTCACCACTTTCCTTAAATCCAATAGGCTTTGTCCGTTTTTGCAATGGATTTAGAAAAAGCGAAAAAATTGTTTCTGCATTTATCAAAGAAAATGGTATTGAATGTGTACTTTCAACAGGAGGTTTTATTGCTGCACCAGCGTTACGCGCAGCAAAAAAACAATCGTGCCCAACAGTTCTATTAAATTTAGATAATCCACCTGGAAAAGCGAATCGCCTTGCAGTTAGATGGGCTGATACTGTTCTATCAACAGTAGAGTGTGGGCTTCCAAATTCAAAACGAATATCCCCACCTCTTCGGCAATGTGTGATTGGTTCTTCAAATGTAACTAACAGTTATGAAAAATTTGGACTTGATTCAAAACTAATGACGCTGCTTGTAACTGGAGCTTCTCAGGGTGCTACAACTATTAATGAACTTGTTCCTGCTCTTGCAAAACGCAATCCAAACCAGTTTCGTGGATGGCAAATACTCCATGTGGCAGGCACGGGGCATTCAGATAAAGTGAAAGAATCATGGAAGGACCTAAGTATTCCCTGCCACGTTGTTGATTTCGTAGATGAAATGGGTCTCGCATGGAATATTGCTGATCTTGCTATTACAAGGGGTGGAGCAAATACGATTGCTGAGCTTGCAATCAACGCTGTACCTGCAGTCATCCTTCCTTATCCTTATCACAAGGATGACCACCAAAAGACTAACGCTGAAAAACTTGCTTCTGTTGGCGGAGTTGTTGTTGAAAAAGATTTCATCCAAGTATCACAAAATATTGATTGCGCAGGAAACACTATTCTCAAATTGTTAAAAAATCATCAACAACGCCTTATCATGCGACAAGCAATTGCTTCACTCTCAACTCGCAACGGCTCAATAGCGATTGCTGATACCTGTATTGCAAGTGTTTGTGGATAACAGAGAGAATTCGCCAGTTTTTTATAGATTTTCATCAAAATCGAGTTATCCTAGAGTAGGTTTATGAACGAGAAAAACAACAATCTTTCTTCGAGATGTGTCGTGCTGGTGCCATTGGAACGCATTGATGCAGCCAAGGATATTGCGCAAAAATATGAGTTAAACGCAACATTTGAGCATCATCCTCCCCTTGCCATGGCTGAGATATGTTTGTTACAAAAGGAGATAAGCAATTCGAAAGCTTGGAGTGAAGACTCACCAAGCCCACATCTATTACTTGTCCACATTTCAAAGATGCAAGATACAGAAGTAATGGTAGATGCGATTCGAAAATATCTCCCACACGTTCGAATTTCTGAACTCCGTAATGGCCGTTTAGAGCCGTTTGAAAACCATGGTGCAGTCGTTGATATGCTTGAAGATCCACCCATCATTCACTCGGAAGCAATAGATGCAGATGAACTTTCAATGCTTTTAGATCCTTCCCATCAAGAGGTCGAAGAAGAATGACAGAACGTAACACTAGAGGATCGATTGTATTTGCAGGATCGTTTGATGAAGAATTCATATCAAGCGTTGACCAACCCGTTCGACGAGTGTATTCCTTGTTCGATGCTATTGGTGAACTAGCGACATGTTGTTCCTCTGATCTTGTAGATGCCATAGTAGTCGATGAAGATTTGCTTCAGGAACAATCAAGCAATCACATTGACGCTCTTCGTAGAGTAGATCCCACAGCAATTATTATTGTCTCTGGGTCAGGTGATCGTGTAAAACATGCAGATGGTTCAATTCCAAAAGATTCCACCGCTGCAAAACTGTCTTCTGAAATTTCAAGCGTAAAATCCAAACCGGATTGTGAAGATCCTTATTACGAATTGGATTTAGATGAAGTGCTTGGCATTTCTGACGGCGCAAAAATTGTAAAAGAGTCATCACACCTTGGTGTGATAGATTTGGTTAGAGCACTAATACACGCCCCTGCAAGTTTCAAGGATGTCCTTATTGACTTGCTAAAACAACAGACAGGTTGGTCATTCTGTGCAATTATTGATGATCGCGCATCGGCTCCAGAAGGTGCAAGCGTCGCATCACTGCGTTATGGACATGAAGAACACGGGCTTCTTGTTGCAATAGGATCCAATGATAGCGAACTTACTCGCTTATCTCGTTGGGCGGCATGTTGGCTAGATCTTGCACACAGGCAACAAAAATTAAAACTGCTTGCTTACAAAGATGATTTATCAGGGGCTTGGAACCGAAGGTTCCTGCGAACTTGTTTTGCAAGAGAATTACAAATTGCTCGAGATACACGGCGCCCACTTACAATCATGATTTTTGATATCGATAATTTTAAACATTACAACGACTGTTGGGGACACGATGCTGGAGATGAGATTATTCGCGAAATAGTCCGTTTATTACGAACAATTATTCGACGCGGAGATCACGTTTGCAGAATTGGTGGAGATGAATTTGCAGTCTTGTTCTGCGACCCAGAACCACCAAGAGAGCCCGGTTCAAACCATCCAACGAATGTAAAAATGCTTGCAAAGCGTTTCCAAGAACAAGTTTCAAATGCTCGATTCCCAAAACTCGGTGAGGAAGCGACGGGCGTTTTGTCGATTTCAGGTGGATTAGCAACATTCCCATGGGACTCATCCGACCTGGATGAACTTCTCAAAAAAGCAGACCAACGATTGTTCCAATCCAAACGTGACGGCAAAAATTCTATCAATATTGGAAACAAAGGATAACTTAGTTCGATACTACTCAAATGAGTAAAACGCTCATTCTCTCAGACATTCATTTTTGCAGATCCAGATCACCAAATAAATCAGCAAAGGCGTTCTACAATCTCTTGAATGGATTCGACGCTTTGGTTCTAAACGGTGACACAACCGAAGATCACTCTCTACTTACTATAGAATCTTCCAAAGAACAAACTGACGCTCTCATTTCATTTGCTTCTAAAGAAGGAATTCAAACTTCTCTAATCTGTGGAAACCACGATCCAGTCACAAGTGACATTGACCATGTTTGGTTCTGTGATAAATCTGTTCTTGTTTTTCATGGGCATGCCGCGTTTCCGGGAATTGCTCCATGGAATTGGCGATCGAAATATATGAGAAAGTCACGCGAAGAATTTCTCTCGATCAATGGAAATGGTTTTGACGAACAACTCGATGCAGTCAGACAAGCATCGTTTGAAGCAGCTAGCGGTAAATTTAAGGACCATCGTCCCTCACTGCCCCACATGCTCATGTTAGGAATGCCAGCAGTATTTCATATTCTCAATGGTTGGAGAAAGTACCCGAAACTTGTATCAGATTGGGTAGAACAATATGCACCCACTGCAAAATTCATCATTACTGGGCACACGCACCACGCTGGAATTTGGAAGCAAAATAACCTAGTCATCATCAATACAGGTTGTTTTGGTTTCCCTAGCCATCCAAGAGCAGTTGTTCTAGAGAACAACACAATTACAGTCCATCGTCTTGCTTCATCAAATGGCAATTATTCGCTTGGTCGAGTCTGTGCATCTTGGAATGTGCGGTAAGCAGCGCTACGTAAGTTGCAATCTAACTCCTTTTCGATGACTCGGGACGCTGATACTAGTTTTTCAAAATCAATCCCAGTTGCAATTCCTTGTTCATGTGCGAATGAAACCAAATCTTCTGTCGCAATATTCCCCGCAGCCCCTGGTGCATATGGGCAACCACCGAGACCTCCGCAGGATGAATCAAACTGTGTAACTCCACATTGCATTGCTTCAGATGCACACACCAAAGCATTGCCATGTGTATCGTGAAGGTGCAAGATTGAATCGCTTGGACTCAAAACACCATCAAGCACGTCGTACAACCTACGAATGTCACTTGGTACAGCAACGCCAATGGTCTCGCCAAGTGCGATAGATGAAACACCCATATCCAACATTCTTTGCACGATTATTCTGACAACTGATAGGTTTGTCGGACCTTCATACGGACACTCGATGACGCAACTTATGTATCCTCGAACATCAATCCCACATGCTGTAGCATGTTCTACAATTGGGAGAAGGCGTTGAATTGAACCCTCAATTGATGTGTTCGTATTTCGTTGACAAAACGTTTCAGTCGCCGCTGTTAACACAGCTACTTCATCGACCCCTGCGGAAAGTGCTCGAGTCCACCCGTGTTCATTTGGTACAAGAGCCGAATACTTCACGCCATCGACTCTTTGAATGCCCGAAAATACATCATCTGCATCTGAAAGTTGAGGGACCCATTTTGGGTGAACGAAGGCGCTTGCTTCAATTGTTTTTAAACCAGTTTGTGATAGCGCATCGACTAACTCAATCTTTTTTTGTGTTGAAATAGGTTTTGCTTGATTTTGCAACCCATCGCGAGGTCCTACTTCTGTAATCTGAATTTGTTTTGGAAATAATGTCATGATGAGGTAAGTTCTGCAACTGTTGCTGCAACTAGAGTTGAACCAACATACATGTAAATATCTGCACCTGGAGTAGCGTTTTTCTTCCCTACCATCGCTATTACACAGGGAATCCCGCCTCCAAGTGGACTAATCGCACTCGATGTCACGACTCCAATCGGAGTGTTCATTCCAGACTCATCTTCAAACAGTTGAGTGCCAGCAATTGGCAAATCATCCATTTTCATTTGAAGTTTTACAAGACGTTGTTTCGGTTGTCCTAGTGATTCCATCCGCGCAACTATTTCTTGTCCTAAATAACAGCCCTTGTCAAACCGCACTCTGCTCAGAACTAAACTCGTCTCGTGTGGAAGATTGCTTGAGTCAAAATCAATCATGAATATTGGTTTTCCCAATTCTACTCTCGCCATATTCAATGCATGCCACCCGATTGGCGTAATACCCTGCTCGATAAGTTCATCCCAAACTTGAACAACTTCGCTCGGATGCAATGCTATTGCAACTCCATCAATTCCTAAGAACTCAAGAGGCAAAGTAAATGTAGTTCCTTTTTCAATTGAAATATGTTGGGATGTTGGACCAAGACACCACATCCAATGCGTAGAGCTTGTCACATCTTGTATATGCACATCTTCCATAACAATGTATGAAGTAATATGATCACATACTTGTTCTACAACTGTAATATCCATGTCAAGAAGAATCTTGTTGGGCAAGGCGTGGATGATTGCATCAGCAAGAACGCCGCCTGTTCTACTAATTAAAAACGCTACTCTCGATTCGCCTTCTTGCAAATCAATCAACTGCTGTGTCGTAAGTCGATTGATATACTCTAGCCGTTCTTCTCCGGTCAATTCAAGAGTGCCCCTACACGATGCATCAAAAACTGTTGAAGATTTATTTAACGCTGCGTATTCCAATTCAACAACACCAGTTGTAGCTAAGACGGAACATCCGCCATCTCCCCACGGTAAAAACTCTGAGAGCACTTGTGATCGAAATTGGCCTTCTGCCGCACCATCACGTTGAACATCTTCATGTTGAATTTCAAAATTAACTTCATATTGTTCAAGAGTTTCTTGTAGAGGAGAAGGGAGTGTCATTGGATTTCGACCTTTTGCTCAGAACATGCTTGTAAAAGTTTGGTAAATAGACCTTGGCCAAGTTGAGGGTCATCCGTTCGTTCAGGATGCCACTGCACACCAAAGTACCAATGATGATTGGGATCTTGCACCGCTTCGATTACACCATCCTCAGCAACGGCCACTACCTTCAAAGAGCCAACAGAGTTCATTGCTTGGTGGTGATGGCTATGCACCATACCTTCACCAATTGACCCAGTAACTAGGTGGTCAGATTCTTTGTGATTTGTAGCGTGCGGCTCTTCAAGATCCTGATTCAACGTTCCACCAGCAAGAAGAGCCATCCATTGCATTCCTAGACATACTCCTAATACTGGGACTTCACGATGACTTTGTAATAGAGTGAGGAGTGACAACTCGAACGTTTGTCTTTCGATTGAGACTGGAGTGGCGCAAGGGTGAGTTGCTATCCCCCAATGTTCCATAGTTGGATCATCGCCACCAGAAAAAATAAAACCATCACAAATATTCAAAAAATGCGATTCTAAACCTGCAAGGGATGGTAAAAGAACGGGAATTCCGCCAGCTCTTTGCACCGCTTCGGAGTACGCTACGGCGACGCGATGGCGTTTTTCATGGTAATCAACGGTTATTCCAATACAGGGTTTCATTGAGTGTGCAGGATACATCCCTCATGCAACGCTTGCTGTGAGAGGAAAGGTTTTGTACAATTCCATGTTCTCGTCGCCTCATCCAATACCGTGATGGGGCTACATACGTACCCACGACGAAAGGTCTCTTTTTTATGAACAAAGATTACGGCAGAAGCCAACCAAAAACATATCTCAAAACTGACAATCGAGATAAAAAATACATTGATTACAAGTCTGTTGACGATTTACGGCGTCTAATGACACCAAACGGGAAAATCTATTCGCGGAAGCGCTTAGCAACATCCGCCAAGGAACAACGCATGGTCGCTCAAGCAATCAAGCGAGCTCGGTATATGGCGTTGCTCCCCTTCACTTCTGGAACAATGTAATAAACTTTCCCGCGGGATAGTTTCTCGCTGTCTGGCGTTTCTAATTCCTAAAAAACTATCCCGCGGGTCGTTTATCGCTTTGTGGCGTTTTCTGCTTACAATAATTTATTGCACCTAAAAAAATAGGTTAACTGTATTAAAGCGAAACCTTGGAGCCCCATAATTTTCGAACAAACTTTACCAGCCCTTCCAAAATTAATCTGGAACGAAGCCGTCTCAAATCGTTGTCTAATGGATCCACGGAAAGACCTCTGCGTACCCAACCCCACGCTGCGCGATAGCGGTTGTTTTTCACAGAAGCAAGTGCTAAGTTGTGAATCGAAGCAATACAGTTTGGGTCAAAACGAAGAACTTTCCGGCTAATTGCGGCACCATCATCAACGTTACCCATTGTGAACATCGATAATGCAAGCAGCCGTAAACACTTTACTTTCATAGGATGTTCATCAGAAAGTGAGGGTCGTAGTGTTTCAAGTAATGTAGATGCAACTGAGGGTTCTCCAGAAGCAAGCAATAATTCTGCGATGAATATTGTTTCTTCTACTGACTTCCTATCATCCATTCGATCCACATACTCTTGAAGAAGTGGTTTTGCAGCTGTTGGTCTGTGCATTGCAAGCAATGTTTGGGCAAGGTGAAGACACGCAGTCGGATGACTTGGGTCAAGTCGACGAACTAAACCCCAAGCAATAAACGCCTCTTCCCACCGCTGTTCTTCAATTGCAAACCTACCTGCACGAATATGTGCATCCACATTAGCAGGTTCTAACTCTAAAACTCGGTGAAGTCTTATTAACGCTTCATTCTTTCGACCAGATTCTGCGAGAACATCTGCATGGAGGAGTAAAGCCTGAACATTACCTGGGTCTTCTCTTAACTCTTGTAGAAGAATTTGAGATGCTTGTTGCCCCTGTCCTGAAGCTACAAGTGTGCTTGCAAGTCGTAGTCGACCTCCTGCAACCTGCGCATCTATTTTGAGCGCTTCTCTTGCACACCAAACCGCTCGTTCAAAAAGTGAACGTGAAAGTAAACTCCCGCTCATGGCGACAAGCACATTCGCACTTGGTTCTTCTAGTGCATCTTGAGCCATATAAAACGCCGTTTCAGCTGCATCGTGATTACCTATGGCAGCATTTGCATCAACAAGCATTGCCCACGCTGGCTCAACAGAGGACTGAAGTGCTAGCGCCTTTTCAACCCATCGGATTGAATCTTTAAATCTTTCTAGGCGAAGGCAGGTGGAGGCAGCAGCAAGCTGAGGATCAATCGAATCAACAAGTAATCTTGAAGCGTGTTCATAACTAGACAAGGCTTCCCCGTCACGGCCAATTCGTTCAAGAGTGAGCCCAAGATTAAAGTGCCAATCTCCTTGATCAGGGTCAATTACAAGCGCTTTTCTAAGCTCTGTTTCAGCTTCTGCCCACCTTCCACGCTCAAACATTTCTAGTGCACGGTCTGCGTGCTGTTCTGCATCTTGCCAACTACTCATACATGCGTATTGTATGTCCGAAACATGAACTTGTTGCACCTTATTCCGCTTGATTTGTGAAGAATCGAATACACTGCACATACTTCTCATGAATGCGAATTCACAGTACATTTTTAAAGCATTAATCGTGGTCTGTAGCAGCTATTTCGTCATTGGATGTGAAGCACCTCCAGCACCACAATCACTACCTCAAGACATCACAAAACAAATTTCAACTGTACCGTTTGTTTCAACAAATGAATCACCTAAAACAATTGATTCGCTCAAGGCACGTTTACTTGAATCCTATTCTTTGTATTGGCCACTCATCTCATCTGAACACCAACATGAGCAATTACCCAGCGTTTTAGGTGATCCTCTTCCAGAATTGAGGGAATTTGGAATAGAACGAGTCGCAGTCTTACTGAGAGATGGAGATGCAACTGATGAAGAATTACAACTTGTTGTCGATCTACTGAGAGACCCTAGCCCGTCAGTCAGATTTGCTGCTGCAAAGCTATTACCTGAAATTAATGTTCCTGGTTTATCCGAGTATGTTGCAAACTCTTTGGCGATTGAAAATGATTTACTCGTAATAAAAGAAGAACTTTTGTTTTTCATGACTCGCCCACATCCAAAGGCAATTGAACCAACAATTGCGCTCCTTTCACATTCTCCGGTTGATTCTGCAGCAAACACACTTATCGTCTTGCTTAATGCCAACGAAATTTCAGACGATACAAAACATCGCATAGTTAAAACTGTTCAAAAATCAAGAAGATCGGACGATAGCCCTTCGCTCATTACTCTTGAAGCCATGTTGGGTAGTAAAACTGTACAACAAAAACTAATTCGTTTACTTGAACACCAAGACGAAGAGATTCGTCTTGCTGTTGCTGAAGGTTTTGCTTCAGCAGGATATGCGCAACCACTCATTGAGCGAGCAGAAAATCCTGAGTTGTATGAGTATGCACTTACTGCACTCCAAGGACGTGTTGGGATTGAGTCTTTCAAACAGCTCATGGATTTATATCTCCCAGATAATGACCTATGGAATGCCTCTGCATTTTCAATTGCAACAGCACTTGATACAAGCTCTCTTCTTCGAGCTGATGACATGCTCGAGCGAATCGGGATGAATGAGCTTAGACTCCAGGTGTTAGGTGCAATCTGGGAAAAGGCGTCTGAAAAAAGCCTTGCTGCACGCAAAGCGATTGCACGAAGAGCAGTCCCACTTATGATTTCTTCTGATGATGCCGTTGGCGCATTGCAACTTCTAGATGTATTTGGAGAATCACTAGTAGATGAAGACTTACTTACTCTGCGTTTTAAGGCTGCAATCTCGGCATCTGCTTGGGATGCTGCTGCTGATGCGAAACCTACTCCGGAACCCTGGATTGTTGCTTGGGAACTTGAAAGAAAAACTGATCCCACTGCTGCATCAGTTATTCGTCAGCAACTTACTTCCAGGTTCAAAGACGAACTAACGCCAGAACAAAGAGAACTGCTAGGAATTGTGCAAGTAGACGCAACACCAAACCAAGACCAATAAAGCACGAGAAAACGAAATGGCAAAACGAAAAACAAAAACACGAATTGAACGTGACTCTATGGGGGAAATGGAAGTTCCGTCACATGTTCTATTTGGAGCGACCACACAACGTGCATTGCTTAATTTTCCAATCTCTGGAAGGACCTTGCCCCCTTCATTGATTTGTGCATTTGCGTTACTAAAACGTTCAGCCGCTGTTGTCAACCATAAACTTAAGTTACTTGATCAACGCCGTGCAAAATACATCGTTGATGCGTGTGATGGGATTCTTGATGTGTTTGATGATCCCAGTCGAGTTGATGGCATGATGGATCACTTCCCACTCGATATTTTTCAAACCGGTTCTGGTACTTCAACCAATATGAATGTCAATGAGGTAATTTCAAATATTGCTTGCAGAGAAGCTGGAAAACCAATTGGAGCGAAAGACCCAATTCACCCAAATGACCATGTCAACATGGGGCAATCTTCAAACGATACATTCCCAACTGCGATGCAAATTGCCGCTTGCATCGACATCAAAACTTTACTAATTCCAAAACTCAAATCTATGAGAAAGAGTTTAAAAGCGAAAGAGAAAAAATGGGACAAAATAGTGACCATTGGGCGTACACATCTTATGGACGCCACTCCAATTCGAGTTGGGCAAATATTCTCCGGTTATGTTGCCGCGATTGATTATGGAATTCGTCGTGCAGAACGAGCGATGATGCGACTCGCTGAAAATATGCCTATTGGTGGCACGGCTGTAGGTACTGGAATGAATACACACCAAAGGTTTGCTTCAATGGTCTGCAAGGAACTCAAAAAGTCGACTCGCATTTCCTTCCACGAGGCAAATAATCATTTTGAAGCGCAATCAACTAGGGATTGCGTCGTAGAAGCGCATGGTGAACTCAAAACCATCGCAACAAGCATGTCTAAAATTGCAAATGACATTCGTTGGCTTGGGTCGGGGCCTCGATGTGGTTTATTTCTACTCTCTTTACCTGCAGTACAACCCGGCTCATCAATTATGCCAGGAAAAGTGAACCCCGTCATTTCAGAATCTGCGATGCAAGTGTTTTGCCAAGTTGTAGGAAACGATGTTTCAATAACAACTGCAGCAAGCGGCGGAATTGGCTCATTATTGGAGCTCAACTTATGTATGCCATTAATTGCAGATCGTCTTATTGAGTCTATTTTGCTCCTGAGCCAAACCGCAGAAACCCTTGATGAAAAACTTATTCAAGGGCTCGAAATTAATAAAGAAATTGCAGAAGGGCTTGTAGAGCAAAGTCTGATGATTGGGACTGCATTAGCCCCAATTATTGGATATGACCGAGCTGCTCAACTTGCTAAAGAGGCGTTTTCCACAGGCGAAACGATTCGTGAATGTGTTTTACGCCACAATTTGCTTGACGAAGAAGAACTCGACGAACATTTAGATTTTCATGCCATGACCGAGCCTTCATAGCGTCAATAATGCGGCTTTGACCAAAATCGTGCATAATGGGGCTAAAACGATGGCGATATTTCCTAAAACAAAAAAACACCTCGGACTTTTTGGTGTATTCGCTCTTGCAACTGGCGCAACTCTAAGCGGTGGTTTTTTTCTACTGCCTAGCTTTGCAGCGCAAATTGCTGGCCCTGCTGTCATCATCGCTTACCTAATTGCAGGACTTTTGTTGATTCCTCCAATGTTAAGCAAAATCGAACTTGGTACTGCAATGCCAAGATCTGGTGGAGTATATTATTTTCTTGACCGAAGTTTGGGTCCTATGGTTGGTACGATTGGTGGGCTGGGAATTTGGTTAGCACTCTCACTCAAAACAGCATTCGCCTTAGTAGGCATGGGGGCATACATACAACTATTTCTTCCATCAGGGACTAGCGAATCAACTTACACCTACATTGCCCTTGGATTGGTTGTTTTCTTTGGGGGGCTCAATATACTTGGCGCGAAAAAGACAACTACTTTTCAGATAATACTAGTCATCTTGCTTCTTGCACTGCTCAGTTGGTTTTTGACTGCAGGTAGTTTGGCGATAAAACCTGTAAACTTCGATGGGTTCTTTGACAAGGGCGTAAACAACATCCTATCGGCTGCTGGTGTAGTTTTTATTAGTTACGCAGGTGTCACAAAAGTTATCAGCGTCGCTGGTGAAATTAGTAATCCAGAAAGAAATTTGCCTCTTGGTTTGTTCCTTGCGATTGGAACAGCTATTGCCGTTTACATTGTTGGTTTGGTTGTCATGGTCGGAGTGAGTGGCACAGAAGGATTTTCAATGGTTGATGGAGAAGTTAATTTAACTCCCGTCTCTACAGTAGCTGCAACGATAACCGGCTCAACCACAGGTGCCTACATCATGGCGATAGCAGCAGTCTTAGCGTTTCTGTCTGTTGCCAATGCGGGCATTTTAAGTGCATCACGTTACCCACTTGCAATGAGCCGTGACCATCTGCTTCCACCATCGCTTCGGAAGGTTGACGGAAAAGGCACTCCAATTACAGGAATACTTATTTCATCAAGTTTAATTATTGCTGTCATCGTATTTTTAGACCCCCTTAAAATTGCAAAACTAGCAAGCGCGTTTCAACTTCTCATGTTCGCACTACTTTGCATATCCGTTATCGTCATGCGTGAAGCTGAGCTTCCATCGTATGATCCGGGATACCGTACTCCCTTTTATCCTTGGATGCAAATAATTGGTGCCATTGCTTGTATTTCCATCATTTGCATTATGGGATGGCTACCTGCGATATTCTCGGGTGGCATTATAGTAGCGGGAGTTATTTGGTATTACGCGTACGCGAGAAAACGCATTGAACGCTACGGAGCTATTTACCATATATTTGAGCGGCTTGGAAGAAAAAGATTTGGTGCCCTTGATACCGAACTTCGAGAGATATTGAAAGAAAAAGGACTTCGCAAGCACGATCCCTTTGATGAGATTGTTGCAAAAGCACGAGTTGTTGATTCACCACAAGGTGCAACTTTTGAAGATATTGTGGCTTCAGCTTCCGAAGAATTATCTGCTTTGTTGCCAGCAACTGCAACGGCGTTATCAGAGGGCTTCCTTCACGGAACGCGAGTAGGTGCAACACCTGTAACTGGCGGAGTCGCGCTTCCACACTTACGCCTTCCCAACATCACCCAGTCAATCATGGTCATTGCAAGAAGCAAGGATGGCATATCAATTGATATTGGTGATGCGTTTGGTGGACACCATGAAGAGGAATCAATCCATGCAATGTTCTTTTTGGTCAGCCCAGAAGACGATCCTTCTCAGCACCTTCGACTCCTCGCTCAACTTGCAGGTCATGTCGACAGGGAAGGGTTCATGGACCTCTGGCTCAGGTCTGAAACCAATCAGGAAATGAAAGAAACTCTCCTTCGAGAAAATCGATTTATGTCACTACATCTTGACATTGGCACCGCAGCAGAGCAACTTATAGATTTACAACTCAATCAATTGAGTATTCCTGATAATTGCCTTGTTGCTCTCATTCATCGAAGGGGATACATGGTTGTCCCAAGGGGAAGTACCGTTCTTGAAAAAGGCGACCAACTAACAATTATTGGGGAAGAACAGGGTATTCAAGAACTCAAAAGCAAATACCTCAATTCCCAATAGAACACTCCCCACGGTTGAAACCGAGGGGAGTGTCGCTCCTTTGTAGGAGATTTTGGGGAGAGAGAGGGGGAGAATTAAGAGAGAGTGGAAATAGGAGAGGAAATAAAGAGAGAAGTTTTGAGTATTACGATGGTTAGATTGAGGGGTTCAAAGTTTGTTTGTTTTTTTTTCAGATACCCCCTTCTATCCACAACACCACAAATTGTGAACCGTTTTCCCAATTAAAACAGCAAAACCTTGTTTATAAGCCAATAACAGCGTGTTTTATATTATTCCGCTGTAGCTACTTGACCCATATCTTCGTAAATTTCCTTCACCTTGTCATATATCTCTGAAAGTGCGTAGTTTTCAGGGTTATCTTCTACAACTGGCTGGAGTGCTAGGAGAACACCATAGCAACTCTCTTTAGCACGATCCTGTTGTTCAAGAGCTTCACATTTTTCAGCGTAACTTCCTAGATATAGCGTGACATCAGTTCGAGCTCGCGCATTTGCTGGGTCACCTACGCATCGTTCCTGAACGATTCGAAGACCTTCTTCTAAGTAATCAAGCCCAACCTCCATCTGTGCATCCACAAGATACGCTTCTCCCAAAAAGTAATTTCCCCAAGCAACATCGCGAAGTAACCACGAATTTTCTGGATGCTTCTCCGACAAAGCGGTACTAATGTCAAGAGCCGCTTGATATTGAATAATAGAATCCTTGTATTCTTCAGCTTTCAGGTGCATTGAAGCAACTCTAAGCAATATATTTGCATAGTCCCGCTGTAACTCAAATTGATTTGGAGATTCCGAGGCTATTTTTTTTCTGTATTCAACAAGGTCTGCTAGTTTATCTCGCACCTCATCGAGGCGTTTAAGTTTAACTAAAACGTCGACATTCGTTAATCTAATCCTACTATCAAAACGCAATGCGTTCACATCGTTAGGAAAATCCTTAATAAATAAAGCAATTGTATCCTTTGCTTCCTTGAGATATTTTAAACTTTGGGCATACTCCTCTTCCATTCGATTTAGGTGAGCCAAATCTCCATACCCACGCGCTACGTTGAAGTTATACTTTTTAAACCCATCGTCGACGAGTTTTTTATTCATTTCCACAGACTTAAGATGGTGTTCTTTGGATTTCGAAATGTTCCCAAGATTAGCACCGGTTAGGCCACTGTAATACGCACCGTATAGACCATGCGTTTTTGCTTTTGCTGCACGAATTTTTTCAGTTGGACCAGCTGTTTTCTCTAAATCATTAAGATGTCCCATTGAAGAATCTAGAACCAACTTTCGTACATCCATCGCTGCATTAAGTCGCTCAATCCCAGTATAAAAATCCCCAATAACCTCTCGGGAGATATCCATAATGGCTTCATACCTCTCTTGGGCAATATCGCGTTGTTTCATAGCAATCACTTCTTGGCGATTCGCTTCAACCATTCCCCACGTCGTTCCAAGCAAACCCAATACAACAGAAATAACAAGTAATATTACAGCAGCGCACGTTCGTTTATATTTCTTCGTGAAGAGTCGAACTTGGTAACCAATGCTTAAAGGACGCGCAATGATTGGTTCGTTGTTTAAGAAGTGGTTTATATCATTAGCAAGTTCAGCAGCTGATTGATATCTTCGGTCACTATCTTTCTCCATCGCCTTCAACGCTATTGTGTCAATATCCCCCCGCAAAATTGTGCTTACTGTTGACATTGAAATTGGACGTTGCTCTTTAATAATACGAACAGCTTCGTGAATTGCTTGACGACGTAAATCGTAAGGAAGTTTCCCAGATAATAATTGGAATAATATAACCCCAAGAGCGTAAACATCACTTCTTGTGTCAATACGATCTGGATCTGCGTCGCATTGCTCTGGGCTCATATATTGCAATGTACCGATAAGTTGACCCATAGTCGTCTGCATTGTTGTGACCGACAGGTCAGCATCAGTTGCACGAGCAACACCAAAGTCAATAATTTTTGGTTCACCATTTGCATCAACCAAAATATTGTCTGGCTTCAAGTCACGGTGAATAATTCCTTTTTGGTGAGCGTGATGTACAGCATCACACACTTTAGCGAAAAGTTCTAAGCGATCCCTAGTGGGAAGGTTTTTCTTTTCTGCAAAAGAAACAATACCGCGCGCTCCGGGAATATATTCCATAGCGAAAAATGGAACTTCCCCATTTTCGCTTTCCCAAGTTCCTGCTTCGTAAACCTGTGCAATATTAGGATGGCTCAATTTAGCTAGCGTTTGTGATTCAAAATGAAAACGATGCAACGCCATTTCACTCGCTGCACCAGCTTTGATGACTTTCAACCCAACACGTCTTCGAGGTGCTTCTTGCATCGCTTCGTACACGACACCCATACCACCACTTGCGATAATCCCAAGAATTTTATACCGTCCTATTTCTGAAGGCATCCCAGAAGTTACAAACTTACCCGGCTCTGGAACACTTCCCTTTCCAGAATCATCACTTGGTAAACCGACAGTTTCGGCGTTTGGATCTGTTGGATAATCACTTTTTGTCATAATTAATCGCTGTTTTAGCAGTTTTGGGAAAAACCCACTATTCAAATACTACAATACCATCGAATTGTGAATCAGAATATAAAAAAATTGTAAACTAGGCAATTTGATAGCATAAGATTACAGTATTAGAGAAGAAATACCACAGATGAGTACATCCGAACATCCAAATTTGATTGTATTAAATCAAATACATGGCAAGGAACTTCCTTTAATAAGCGGCCAGCCAAATGATGAGATTATTCTAGGGCGAAGTCCAGAGTGCTCATTCCAACTCACAAATCGATATATTTCGCGAAAACACGCACAACTGACGTTCAAAAAAGAGAGATGGATCTTGAAAGATTTGGAAAGCAGAAGTGGAACCTATCTCAATACGATTCGGATGGAATCTGGAGAAGAAGTGCAGCTCCAAAGAGATGACTTGATTCAAGTTGGACCTTGGAAGTTTCTAGTTCGAATCGGAATCGAATCAGAGAACCTAGATGAGGAAATGGTGAAGGAGCTCGATCAGGTTCCGATGCAGGACTTGGGTGACGATGTTCCAACACTTGTCCGAACAGTTAATGGTCGTTACGAAACAAATATGGATTTGCTTCTTCAATTGAAATCTGATGAAACAGTCAACCGAGAAATGGGCTGGGGAATTTTCGTAGATCGCTATGGTCCAATTATTTGTGGGTTTGCAAGAAATGCAGGTCTACCCAGTAGTGAGGCTGATGACATTATGCAAACAGTCTTATTCAACTTTTTCAAAGTTGCTGATCGCTTTGAATATGATCCCAGTAAGGGACGATTCCGTGGGTATCTCAAGCGAATAACTCTTAACTCAATTCGGCAACGCTATCGCAAAAAACGCGAAGGCAATCTTGACACGCACGGAATGAATGTTGCAGAAGATCCAAGGGATGACCTAGAGGCGGCATTTGATAGAGAATGGGCAGAACACCTACTTTCAGAAGCGATGACTGAGGTGAGACCTAAATTTGAACCAAAAACATGGGAAGCATTTGAACTTTACGGTAGAAGGGGCATGAGCGCCCAGAGAACCGCTGAGCGGTTAGACATGACTCCGGAATCAGTTCGCCATGCGAAAAGCCGGGTCATGCGTGCTGTTCGCGAAGTTGTCATTCGATTACGTGAAGAAGAACTTTAGACTTCTTCACTACAATTCCAAAGCTAGCAATAAACGACCCGCGGGATTGTTTTCTGGACGGAGTAATACATTTTTGGTTTAGGAACTAAGAACCTAAATCTTATCTCCGCGCCTTCGCGCCTCCGCGGCAAAAAAAGTATTGGAAGAGTCGCCGCAGAGCCGCGGAGACACGGAGTAATACATTTTTGGTTTAGGAACTAAGAACCTAAATCTTATCTCCGCGC
>CAZQGB010000022.1:19523-19641 GCA_964592615.1 uncultured Isosphaeraceae bacterium
CTTCGCGCCTCCGCGGCAAAAAAAAACGACCCGCGGGATTGTTTTCTGGTCTCTGTGTCTTGTATGTTCCACGCTACAATCCACCACTTAGCGCTCGTAGCTCAGTTGGATAGAGCAC
>CAZQGB010000023.1:0-5627 GCA_964592615.1 uncultured Isosphaeraceae bacterium
TACTAGTTGTAGGTCCTCGAGATGCTCAAGAGAATAAAGTAAGCGTTCGAATGCGTGGCATTATGGAAGACCTTGGAGCAGTTGGCCTAGAGACATTTACACGGGCAATTAAGGATGAGATCAAGACGCGTGGCGAATCCTCAACAATAAAAACTTGTTTTCCTGAGGTAGAACCTGAAAAAGATGCTTGATAATCATTGGTTTTTTACATATCCTGCAATAGTACAACTTGATAGGTACAGGATATGAACATGAAATGTGCAACAACTTTACATTGCTTTCCGAATCAATTCGGATTCGCTCCGTATGCGCATCCCTCACACAGCCCAGCATGACCAATATCCTAAATACAAACTCAAAGCATGCACCTCCGGATCTTAAAGCAAAGACTGTCATTTATCGTTCCCACACATTCAATGGAGATTTGTCCTATCGCTCGTAGACGCTTTATTAAACCACGCCAAAATGCACGAAACCTTCCAAACATAAACGATCGAATTCGTGCTTCAAAAATTCGGCTTATTGACCAAGATGAAAACATGATCGGAGTCGTGAACCTTGATGAAGGAATTTCACTTGCTCACCGTGCAGGCCTAGACCTTGTGGAAGTTTCTCCAACCTCAGACCCTCCAGTTTGCCGTATTCTTGATTTTGGCAAGTACCGATATGAACAATCGAAAAAAGAACGTGCAAACAGAGCAAAGACCAAGACTGTAGAAACGAAAGAAGTTCGTCTTGGTCGATCAATGAAAATTGATCCTCATGATGTTGGGATTCGCATCAATCAGGCAAGGAAATTCTTGCTTGAAGGGCACAAGGTTCTTATTGTTCAAAACTTTCGTGGTCGAGAAATGATGCACAAAGAACGTGGCAACGAGCGCATGCAAGAAATTATTGAGAAGCTTTCGGATGTTTCAAAAGTAGAAACTCCTCCACGCTTCGCTGGAAGACGGCAAACTATGGTGCTTTCTCCAGATAATACGAAAATCAAATCTTTGCTTTCTGCCCAAGAACAGGCGAAAAAGCAAATTAATCAAGAAAATCAAAGTGAACAAGCCGAAGAGTAGTAACAACTTATGTCAAGGTATGGCATCATCTCAGACATCCATGGAAACGCCCAAGCATTGCGGGCGGTATATGACCGACTTGGAGAGTTAGAAGTTGATCGAATAGTTTGTCTGGGTGATATTGTTGGCTATGGACCTTCACCAACAAAGTGTCTTGACCTCGTTCTGAGTTATTGCCATGAAGTTGTTCGGGGAAACCACGACGAAGCCGTACTTGACCCAGATCTTGGTCGTTATTTTAATAGTTCCGCACTGATGGCATTAAATTGGACGCGCGATCAACTCGGCGCTTATCATCTACACGCAATCAGCCACATGAAAACGCGAATTCGACTTGGCGATTCCCTTCTGCTCGTTCATGACACACCCGTACTTCATGATTCTGCATATATCCACGAACTGCCACATGCCATCGAGGCTTTTGAAGGGCTTAACCAAGGTATTTGTTTGCATGGGCATACTCACTTGCCAACTATTTTTCGTTCGCAACCCTCAGGAGAAGTCACACTCAAGGTTCCTGTTCACGGTGAGCCGATTATTTTAAATCCAGAGGACCGCTATCTATGTAACCCTGGTTCCGTTGGGCAACCTCGTGATGGCGATGCTCGAGCAAGTTATGCCGTTCTAGATTACACCTGCCCAGAAGCTGAAGCGATCTTTACCCTCTATCGCACAGAATATGACATCAAAGGAGCCCAAAGCGAAACACATTCGGTCGGGCTCCCAGCCATTCTTGCCGAGCGCTTGGAAATGGGTTGCTAAACCACATCTAACAGAAAGCCGTACCCTCTTTTTGACTCGACCCCTTTTTGGCTCAGAGCCAATCTGGCTCAGAGCCAATCTGGCTCGGGGCCAATCTGGCTCAGAGCCAGATTGGCTCTGAGCCAGAATTAGATTTTCCGGACCCAGCCGCCTTGCCAAAAGCGAATTGCAAAGAAACCTCCTCGAAGGATCATTTCTCCACAGAGTGCATACCAAATCCCAACAAGACCAAGATTCAGATAAACCCCTAGAAACCACGCAGCAGGTAGTCGAATACACCAACTTGAAAATGTTGTGATAATCATAGTCCACACCGTATCTCCAACACCCTTCAACGCTTGTCGAATTACCATCATGACTGCAAAGCCAACTTGAGTAACTCCTGCAATAAATAGGAGCTGTGGCACAAGGGCAAGGTGCATAGGTTCAGTTGAGATAATAGCTGTCAGAGTATGTCCCGCAACAGCCATACAAATTCCTAGCGAACCCATAAACAGAACAGCAAGTAGAACACACGCCATAACCGCTTTTTTCGCTTGCTTAATATTATTCGCACCCAAGTACTGCCCAGCAAGTGTTCCTGCAGCAATACCAATCGCAAAACCCGGAAGAAAACTAAACGACTCCCATTGCACACCAATGACATGCGCACCTTGTAACCCTTGTGCAACCGGTTCGCCTGCATCCATTTCTATTGCCATCTTCGCTGCAATCTGTCCAATAAATTGTAAGACTAACAAATTCGCCGCCCACATCGAAAGTCCTTCAAAGAAATTCGGAACACCAATTTTAGCAATTCTCCAGAAGAGAGCTAAGTCTGGAACTAAGTCTCGTACATTAAGCGATAAGTCTTTAATCCCTCGAAGCAGCACAATCACAATTAAGAAACCGCCAACAACATACGCACATGCGGTGCCTGAAGCAATTCCAATGACATGAAGATCCCATTCAAATGGATTCTCAAAAACAGAATCACCAAGTCGTACATTCGCCCCGCTCAAACTCCATGAAACAAGGACGTTTACGATGTTGACAATCACCGTCACAATCGCTGGTCGAATAGTGTCGCCACTCCCATGCAATGCCATAGCACCTGTTGTCATTACGCTACATGCTGGCATTCCAAGTGCAACCACTCGAACATATTGAACAAGATACACCTGTGCTTCTGCAGAGAGTTGGCAAAACTCACCGAGCATTGGCGCGCCAAACCAGAGTCCAAGCGCGACCACAAAGCCCCATAGAAACGCAAGGGTTAACGATTGTCCCAGCGCTTTTTCGCCCAATGCAATGTCTCCACTTCCCATCGCTCGTGCAATCAAGGCTTGTGCACCAATCCCAACCCCTGAAACGGCAATTGCAATGAACCACCCAATATACGAACCTATCCCAATTGCATCCATCGCTGGCAAGACCACTGCTTCGGGCAAGGCGCCTGCAAATATTTTGTCGGCAAGCCCAACGCTTGCAACTAGAATTTGTTGAATAAGAATCGGAATCGCAAGAAACCAAATTGCCGCCCACATTGTTTTACCCGCAAGAGAACCACTACGGATAGACCCCACCGGCTCCGCGAGCGGTTCAGGCAAATCCTCCGGTGACGGCTGCATTGCCGCGATTCGGCGACGTTCTTCTAATTGTGACTGAGTCTCGGGCTTTTTGGTCACTGGGTACTATCGACTTCTTCTTCGTATGTTGAACGAGTAGATGCTTTCTTTAACCCAGCTGGAGCATCTGGTTTCTCATGAATTCTGCGTTCCCAAAATGTAAGTTTATCCCACCACCGAGCTTCATGTTGATACGTCGGGTACTCATACACAGACATGTGTGCAAAGAGATCTTTCTCTGCATTAACAGTATCTTTACGCCACTCAAACCATGCATCCCAATCTGTTCCAAAAACTTGACCGGTTAATGTGTGTAATGATTGGGCGCCCGAAAGGTTGATTGCCAAATCAGTTGCTTGAAGAGACGCAACCAACCCCATAAAAACTTGGTCTTCAGGATACTGGCCAAGTGCTGTTGCAACAGATGCGCGTATTTGGCCACCCTCATCTGGATCTCGAAGTGAACGAAGAAGACGTGGCACGACTGCGGGATTATGAAGTCGCTGTAGAGCGATTGCAGCAGCCCTTCTCACTTGTTCACTCTGCTCATCCCTACGATTAAGCCACCTTGCAACGATAATTGCATCTTCAGAATTTCCAAATCTTGCGAGTGCTTTAATCGATGCTGCTCGAACAAGTGGATCGCGATCTTCCATAACATAATCACGGTAAATCCTGAGATACTCAGGGGCACCTCCAAATGGGGAGTTTGCTAATAGGGTGATTCCAGTTCGACGGTCATCAGCGTCATATTGATCAACTGCCATTAAGGCCGCTTGCTTTGGGGAAATCGGAGAGAAACCTTCTACGATATTACTAAAGTCATCAGAGACACAACTCACAAGAAAAGCGGAAGAAAAAAGTACGATAATTACAACAATTCGTCTCATACAGATGTCTCTTCCTCAACAAGACGATCATGAATTGTTTCAAGCATTTCCTTAACTTCCTCAGCCATTTTCGTGTTCGGAAAATGACGCGTCAACTCTTCGCCAAATACAATTGCTTCTCGCCATCGGCGGTCGCTAACAGCCATCTTAAACTTTGCCCCTAGACTCTCCCGGTATGTTGAAACAACTGTTGAAGCAATATCCTTAAACTTACGTGCATCCTCTGGAGTCAGATACGAATCGAGTTCACGAAGTAATCCCATTGCATTATCAACATCTTCATTCTCTGCTGCTTGAAGGAAACTAACCTCTAGATTTCTACCATATTCAGTTCGAGTATCTGCAATATGTTGTTCGAGTCCGTGCAAGAGCGGCGACTCTGGAAATAGACGTCGTAACCTCGCTGCATATTGATATGCCTCCACCCACTTATGTCCACCAAGCAGTGCTTCTAATTGTTTCATCTCGTTACGAATTCGATCTTCGTGATGCTTATGAATAATTTGTTGAACTTGGGTTCTCATTTGTTCCGCTTCTTCTACAGCACCAAAGACATTTGCCATCTGGTCACAGATGACAAGAGCAGCATGGAAGTCACCTTTAGAGATATCTTCTTGCACAGTATTTCTTAGGAGAAGAAGTTCTCTGTCACGAAAGAGGATGCGTTTTGCGTTTTCAGACATCTGCATTGCTTCAAGAACCGAATCGAGTTTAGTTGTATCGACATTACGCTCAGAATTAGAATTCACTTGCATTACAACTCCTATACTTGCGAGCGTCACACCCAAAAGGATGAATGAACCCAAAAATAGTTCAGGCGCTAACGTCCACTCTGACATCGTTGCACCCAAGATAACTCCAAGACATGCGAGTATTAGAAGCGGAGAAAAGAAGATTATGCATTGTGTTGTATTTGGCTTCATATTTGATATTAACTTCCTGGGACTGGTTCTCCACAATCTGACTCAATAGGAACAATGCACACAAATTCGAGTGGTTGCTGGCCAACATTTCGAAATTGATGTAAATCATTTGATGGGATGAACAACCCGTCACCCTCTTGAATTGAATTAACTTCACCAGCACACTCAACTTCGCCTTGGCCTGAGAGTACGAAGACCTCATGCTCCCAGGGGTGGACATGTCTGGGTGTATATCCCCCTGACTCAACAGAAAAATGGCGCATCGCAAAGGTCGGGGCTCCATCCTCTTTCCCTACAAGCACACGAACTGTCACGCCTTTGATTCCATCGCCTTCGATGGAAATACCATCCATTTGTTGTACGCTCTGCTTTATCATT
>CAZQGB010000023.1:5727-18042 GCA_964592615.1 uncultured Isosphaeraceae bacterium
CGGAAATGTCCCTGTATACTGCCACCCAATTGAACAATCGTGGAATATGGACCCAACATTGAATCTATCTGGCTTTGCTGGGGCACCAATTACTGTTTCCCCACCTGATAAAACTCTTCACGATGGAGACGTCCTATCACTTGGTGATTCGACATGGCGTGTCGTGCATACTCCAGGACACAGTCCCGGAAGTGTTTGCTTCATTAACGACGACGCTCACGAAGCAATTGTTGGGGACACCTTGTTCGCTGGAAGTATTGGAAGGCATGATTTTCCAACGAGCAATGTTGAAGATTTACGGCACACCATCGCACATGTGCTGATGAATCTTCCAGATGAAATGAACATCTATCCTGGGCACGGACCCGCTTCAACGATTGGTCACGAACGTGTGACAAATCCATTCGTAGTTCAGGGCTTTTGACCTATAGGCAACTTGAAACGAAACGACAGTTTTACTCGTCGTCTTTGTCTGGGCTAAATGCCTTCACAACTTCTTGTTGCACATTTGCAGGAGTTCGTTCATCGTGAGAGTATTCCATTTCAAATGAACCCGTGCCGCCTGTGATTGATTTCAACTGATTCGTATACGACATCACTTCTGACAAAGGTGCTTCCGCTTCAAGTAGAGCCTGATCACCGGGCAACATTTCTGTGCCCAAAATTCGACCTCGGCGACCTGAAATATCAGAAGAGATATCACCAATCATGTCAGTTGGAATTGAAATGTGTAACTTCACAAATGGTTCAAGAAGGACTGGCTTAGCCTTTTTGACTGCTTCGATGAATGCTTTTTTCCCGGCCGTCATAAACGCAATTTCTTTTGAGTCAACTGCGTGATGTTTTCCGTCATAGACGGTCACTTTGATGTTATACATTGGGTAGCCAGCAATCGCGCCATCTGACATAACCGATTTCACGCCTTTCTCAATCGCAGGCATAAATTGTTTTGGCACTGATCCGCCGAAAGTATCATCAACAAAGACAAAGCCATCTGCAGATGCTTCAGTTTCTTCACCTACTGATGGCTCAACGCGAAGATACACTTCTCCGAACTGACCTGAGCCACCTGATTGTTTCTTATGTTTATGATGTCCATCAGCATTTGCTGTAATCGTTTCTTTGTATGCAACTTTTGGAGTTCGAGTTTCTACTTCTACTCCATATCTATCCTTCATTAAACGAAGTTTTACTCGCAAGTGAATATCGCCTAAACCTCTCAAGACAAGATCACCTGTTGCAGCAACTCGATCAACTTCAAGGGTTGGATCTTCCGCCTGTAACTTCGCAAGCGCTTCGCCGAGTTTAGTTTCTGCGTTTCGATTTGCTGCATCGATTGCAAGTCCGTACATTGGCTTAGGCATTGGCAATGGCTTTATTTTCATCTGTTCACTAAGTGAAGCATCATGCATCACACTTCCGTAATGCAATTCGTCCACTTTAGCTACCGCCCCGATATCACCTGAAACAACTTCTGAAACTTCGACGTGGTCTTTGCCTTGCAATTTAAAAACGTGACTCAAACGTAGTGGTTTTTTGCTGTCTCCAACACGAGGATGCACACTTGAACTCAATTCACCTTGATGAACACGGAAAACACATAACTTTCCTACGTAAGGGTCTGAAGAAACTTTAAACACGTGGGCAACTGGGTGATCTCCGTCATTCGTAGCATGCCATTCTTCTTGCTCATCACCCTCATGAATAATGAACGTTCTTGGGTTACCCTCAAGTGGGTTGGGACAGAGAGCAGCTATGAAGTCCATGAATTCATTCACACCAACATCATCTTTTGCAGTCATAAACATCACTGGAACCAAATGTGCCTGGCGTAATGCTGCCTCGAATGGACCATGTAACTGCTCAGGGCTTACTTCGCCTTGCTCCAAGTATGATTCCATAAGTTCTTCATCAATCTCAACAACTTGATCAACAATGCCAGTATGAAAATCGGCAACATCTCCAAGATCGGAATCGCCATCTGCATTGTTGAAACAATCAATCACACCTTTTCCACCATCTGTTGGCAAGTTTACAGGTCGACAGACAGTGCCGAATGTGTTTTGTATTTGCTCAAGTAAGCTACCTAAATCTTCAGCATGATCCATTTTATTAATTAAAATCACCTGTGGCAATTTCCGATCTTTACCAATCGTGAATAGTTTACGAGTGATTGTGTCAATCCCTGAGCCTGCATCAATCATGATGACCTGAGTTTCAACAGCGGGCAACGCTGCTATTGCTTTTCCTAAGAAACCTGGGCTTCCGGGCGTGTCAACAATATTTACATGCGCACCGTTGTAATCAAAGTGAATAATTGCGCTATCAATCCCGTGGGTATATTCTTTTTCTAAATCATCAAAGTCGCATACAGTGTTGCCCTGCTCAACACTACCAATATGACCAATGGTTCCTGATTTATGAAGCATTGCTTCAACAAGGGTCGTCTTTCCGGCGGCAGCAGCGCCGGTCATCACAATGTTGCGGATATCAGTAGTTGTGTATTTAGCCATGGTCTTCTCGTCTCCAAAAATGGGGGGATGAATATTAGTTGTTAGACATCAGACTATAGCATTTTGACAGTGTTTATGAGCCGGAAAGTTGACGAATTCCCTCATAAACCGCAGCACAAACAGCGGTAGCGAGGTTTAAGCTCCGAGCATCGTTGACCATCGGCAAGGTCACACTACCATCTTCCCCAATAAAATCGTGCACTTCTTTAGGCACTCCATGTTGTTCACTTCCAAAAAGCAAGTAATCACCTTTTGAAAACTCAGCGTCCCAGAGCGAGCGATTTGTTTTTGTCGTAAACAGCCAAAGTTGGTCAGGCTTTTCCTGCTCCAAAAACGCTTCCCACGATTCATGCTCTCGCACATCGAGCAAGTGCCAATAATCTAAACCCGCTCTTCTCACAGCTTTTTCATCCATGTCAAAAGCTATTGGATGAATTATGTGCAATCGACAACCTGTCGCCATCGCAGTACGACCAATGTTCCCAGTGTTATTTGGGATTTGTGGATTAAGCAAAACTATATTAAATACTGGCGCAGTCATCAATGCCCATACAAAGGGTGTTGTTCACACAATTCACGAACTTCAGCATTAACAGCATTGCAAACTTCTTCGTCACCTCCGCTTGCAAGAACGCGGTCAATCATCGAAGCAACCGTGCGCATGTCGTTGGTATTTAAACCGCGAGTTGTCAATGCAGCAGTTCCTAGGCGTAACCCGCTTGTCACCATTGGCTTGCGAGGGTCGTTTGGAATACCGTTTTTATTCACAACAATTCCAGCACTACCAAGCCAATCTTCTGCATCAGCACCTGTCAAATTTTCGTCGCGAGGACGAAGGTCAACAAGCATCAAATGATTATCTGTTCCACCGCTACATAATCGATATCCATGTTCTACAAGTGCTTCTGCAAGGGCTGCAGCATTTTCAACAACATTCTCTGCGTATGTTTTAAAAGATGGTTGCAATGCTTCACCAAATGCAACTGCTTTTGCAGCAATAATATGCATCAATGGGCCACCTTGGCTCCCAGGAAAAACTTTTCGATCAACCAATTTTGCAACCTCTTCATCGTTCGTCAGAATCAAACCACCACGAGGACCCCGAAGTGTTTTGTGAGTCGTCGTTGTGACAACATGAGCGTGAGGGAATGGCGAAGGATGTTGCCCGCCTGCAACTAACCCAGCAATATGTGCTATGTCTGCCATCAAATATGCCCCGACTGAATCTGCAATTTCACGAAACCTTTTAAAATCAATTGTTCGTGAGTAGGCGCTGTACCCACAAATAATCATTTTGGGTTTTGTTTCAATTGCACGAGCAGCAATATGGTCGTAATCAAGTGTTTCGGTCTCGCTGTCAAGTTCATAACTTTCAATATTGTAAAACGTGCCAGAAAAGTTAGGTTTCAAACCATGGCTCAAATGACCACCGGAACTAATTGGCAAGGAAAGAATCGTATCGCCCGGTTTACATAATGCCATAAACGCAGCAACATTTGCATTAGCACCACTGTGTGGCTGGACATTTGCATACTTACAACCAAACAATTCTTTAGCCCGATCTCGGGCTAAATCCTCAATGGCATCGTGATGTTCACATCCACCGTAATACCTTTTCCCAGGATACCCTTCAGCATATTTATTTGTAAGCCACGACCCCATAGTATGCATCACTACAGGAGAGACATGGTTTTCAGAAGCAATCAATTCAAGTGTGTATTGTTGTCGCCTAGCTTCTGCTTCCATGCTTGTTGAAACTTGAGTATCAGAAATTTCAAGAACACGAAGGAGTTCAAGTGATAATGGGTCTAGTATTGGCAATTCAGTTGTGTTCGTCATACCGTGTATTCTACACACACTATGATTATTCTTCCAATACTTTGCCTTGCTCTTTCTCCCATCCAAATTGATGGTTCCTTCCATGATTGGGAAGAGGGTGTCAACCATCAAGAAGATGACTACTTCGTGTATCAACGCATCGAACTCCCTAACGAAGCATGCCTGCAACAGTTACCCAAGCAAAAGGTTGTAGAGATTGGAGAGTACACTGTTTTCTTCTCACCCAAGGGTAAGGGATACGGGGTTTCCTGCAAAAAAGGTAACGAATGGATTTCTCCATACGATGCTGGAGTCGTCTTCGCACCAACAACTGCAGCCACTTCGTTTGAACTTAGAGTCAACAAACCAAAGACCACCCTTCCGACAAAACAATGTGAAGCTCTTTTTACGCCAAAAGGAGACGTAAGGGTAGTTAGTTGGAATATCCAATTCGGCAACCTTCTAGATGACACCGACCGAAGTGCTCGTATTTTAAAAGCCCTTCAACCAGACGTCCTGCTTTTGCAAGAACTCGATGGTGATGACACCCCAGCAGCAATCACTGATTTTACCAATTCAACACTGGGAGGAAATTGGACGGCGGCTACAGGCACAGGTAGTGGCACCGAGCGTCATCACAAACTAAAAAGTGCGATAGTTACCTCACTCCAATCAAAAATCTTCACCTATATCGTAAAACAAAAAATAATTGTTGGCGCTATCTATGTAAAAGAAAAGCCAGTTAACTTTATATCACTCCACCTCAGGTGTTGCGGAGGACCTACCGGAGAAGCTGAAGAACAGCGACAGGATGAAGCAAAGTCGATTAGATCAATCATCGACAATATGCAGTCACCAAGATTTGTTATCGCAGGCGATTGGAATCTTGTTGGGACAACCAAACCACTAAAAATTGTTCAAGCAGACAAACTTGCAGTTGTTAACGCGTTCCAACCAGACAATCGCCTCAACGCAACTTGGTCAGACACAACCAGTTCGTTTACGCCCGGAAGATTGGATTGGATGTTGTATTCGCCTGAGACACTTACTCTCGTCAATAATTTTGTTCTTGACACTGCTGATATTGACTCAAAAACATTACTTGAACAAAATCTCAATGCAGAAGACACCGCTAAACTTTCTGACCACCTACCACTTGTTGCTGATTTCAAGATTATCAAATGATTATTGAAACTGAAATAGGCCCAATTTCTCTTGGATATTCTACTGGAAACTTGTTTTGCGACTTTGGGAGACATGTCTCTGAAAAGGAACCAACAAAAAAATTAGCCCAGCAACTCATTGATTATTTTGATGGCAAACGCATAGAGATGTTTGATGCACCATTGCCCGAATCCACACTATTTACCCAAAAGTGCTGGGAAGCGTGCAGAGCCATTCCATACGGAAAAACGGTTACGTATGCAGAACTTGCAAAAAATGCCGGCTCATCCAAAGCGATGCGAGCAGCTGGCCAAGCAATGCGAAAAAATCCTCTAACTATCATCACTCCCTGCCACCGTGTCATTTCGGCCACTGGGCATTTACACGGGTATTCCGGCTCAACTGATTTGAAAGGCAAGGAGCTTAAGAGAAAACAATATCTATTGGATCTTGAAAAGGGTATAATGACGTCATGAAAATAACCATTGTTGGTACTGGATACGTTGGACTGGTTACTGGTACGTGCTTCGCAAATGCTGGAAATAGGGTGACATGTCTCGATACTGATGCAAAAAAAATATCCACTCTCCAAAGAGGCGAATCGCCCTTTTATGAGCCAGGTCTTTCTGAACTAATGACTCGATCTATCCAAGCAGACCGTTTGCTATTCACAGATAATCCATCTTTAGCGTACGAAAGTGCTGACATCATTTTTATATGCGTTGGCACTCCAACTTGCGAAGAAGGGCGATGTAATATTCAATTTGTATTACATGTCGCAGATGAAATCGCGCAATCAGTTGCAAAAAATGGCAACTCTCCAGTTGTAGTAGTTAAATCAACCGTTCCTGTTGGAACAACACAGAAAGTTGAAGATATCCTCAATGGAAGTTGTCCCGTTGCAAACAACCCAGAGTTTTTGCGAGAAGGAAACGCCATTGAGGACTTCACGAAACCCGACCGGGTTATTTGTGGTGTAATAGACGAGAAAGCAAGTACTATTTTAAAACGACTCTATGCACCATTTGTTGGGCAAGGGCGTCCATTTCTATTGTTTGATATACGTTCGTCTGAAATGGTAAAGTACGCGAGCAACGCAATGCTTGCATGCAAAATTAGTTTCATCAATGAAATTGCATCATTGTGTGAACGCAATGGTGCAAATATTGACAATGTACGTAATGGTATGTGTGCAGATAGCCGAATTGGCACGCAATTTTTTCGGCCTGGAATCGGCTATGGGGGATCGTGCTTCCCCAAAGATACTCTCGCTGTCATGGAGATGGGCGAAAATGTTCATGCACCATGTCTTGTAAATACTGCTGTCCATGAATTGAATCAAAGACAACGAACATGGTTCACCAATCGAATCCTCAACCACTTTGACCATGAACTTGCCGGAAAGAAGATTGCTTTGTGGGGACTCGCATTCAAACCGCAAACTGATGATGTACGAGACGCTCCTTCAATCGACATTGCAAATAAACTTATCGATGAAGGCGCAGAAGTCATCGGATTCGACCCAGAAGCATGGAACACTTTTCAAGAAGAAGTTCCTAATATCAACATTTCGATGGATATGTACGAGGCAATTAGAGGTGTTGACGCACTCGTTATCTGCACTGAATGGGCTGAATTTAGCACTCCTGATTTCAAGAGAGTTCATTCTCTCCTTGCTTCACCAGTCATTTTCGACGGTCGCAACTTGTACAAAAGAAACGAGATGGCGGACCATGGGTTCAACTACTACTCTGTTGGTAGACCAACTGTAGAACTAGCCGTTGCTAGGTAAATTCACCCGAGATTTAAGGCTTGAAGCATCATTTTGCCATAAATTCCGACCACATTACGGTTTGGGGTGTATCCTTATACTACAAAAGGATATCTAGAAATGGCAAAAGCAATTGCAGACCCCGAAGAAATTAGACGATTCGCTCATGATCTAAAACGATTTAATGACGATTTAACTCATCAACTTCAAGTGATGCGTTCTAGAATGGCATCCCTTTCACAAAGCTGGCGTGACCAAGAACAACGCAAGTTTGAAGAAGAGTTTGACTTCACAACCAAAGCAATGGACCGTTTTTCTAAATCATCAGCAGAACAAATCCCATTCTTGCTTCGTAAAGCGCAGCGCATCGAGGACTACCTTCAGCAACGGTAACACATGGCAAAATCAGCAAATGTTCGTTCGTTAGAGGCATTGCGAGAATTTCGCGTTGCACTTATCCACTTCATTGACAAGGCAAAGCAAGCCGTCTCAACCAGCGACTCTGAAGTAATGCGAACGCAACTTTGGCTTCAGTCACAGCAACCCGCGCACTGGATTCAAGTGATACGAAGATCTGAAGAAAAACTTGCACAAGCAAAAAACGAACTCTATCGGGCAAAAATTTCTCAACCAGACAACCCTAGAGGACCAACTGACCAAATTCAACTTGTGCGTAAGTGTAAGGAAGAAGTTGCTCACTCTCGCCAAAAACTAAAGCAAACAAATCGATGGTCAAGGACATTTGAACGCAGTAGCAACGAATATAGAAGCGCACTCTCTCCACTGAGCTCAGCGCTTGATGGCAGTGCTCAAAAGACAGTTCATCTTATCGAGAAATCTATAGCAACTCTTGAGCAATATCTGTCAACGAAAACGGCCTCTGCAACTGAAGAACTTTCCACCACGCAAACAACATCAATCGCACGCAAAGGCGAAGAACAAACGGAATACACAAACGATGAGCATGCAAACAGCGACAGCACAACTAACGAAAGCGACAAAAACTCTGATTTACCAATGGAATCAGGCGACTGAGTTATGGGACGACCCCGTCAGCAGACGAATTGAAGAAAAGCACATCAACCCCCTGCTCGACTCGGTCAATTCTGCAATTCGTGCTATGGAATCAATAGGGGAATCAGTTACGAAAGCTCAAAGTGATTGCTCGTAACGATATACAATCCGCATGAAATGTAATTCCATGGGTACATGGCACTCTACTCGTATTATGACTAACTCCACACTCAAACATCAGAAAGAACAACTCGCGGCATTGCGAGTACTTATTCAAGAAACAGCAAGTGAAGAGAGTGATTTACGAGAACGTATAGACATACATAAAACCGAAGCTGAAAGCAAGAAGGCAACTCAACTTGAACAATGCTCTCAACTCTACGATGAGAAAAGCAATCAAGCAATTCACTGTAGAGATGCGGCTCTCGCCAAAACAGATCATCGTCGTAAAGTTGAGCCAGAAGTACTTAAAAATAAACACGACCTTCGTGTTAGCGAAATCGAGCTTGAAGCAGAAGAACTTCATGAACATACTCAGACAAAACTAAACGAGGCAATTTGGCTTGCAGAATCTGTGTATGAAGGTGCAATATATCAACCTCGAAAACATGAACAAAAAATCATTGAGTCATTTGAGAAAACAAACAAGAAATTACTAGCTTTGTGCGAAGAAGCTCCGAAGATACTCTCAAAATTACGGCAATCTCACACAAAACAAAAAACAGGCGCTGTCCCCAAGGTTGAAAAAACCATGGAAGAGTACACAGACGCTGCTGCACTTGCCCTTCGCGCGATTCAATCTGATCCAAAAGCAAAGTGGTTCGTTGGCTTACGCCCTGCCTTCATTGTCTGCATTGCAACTGCTGGCGCCATCGCTGTTTCTGGCGCCTACACCGACTGGAAAATTTCACTTCCTCTTTTTGCTATCCCAATTGGCGCGATGGTGGTCTCAATCCTTGCACTCATTACTACATTTGCTTCTGGAAAAAACTCAGTTCGAAAAAAACATAATGAGTTCAATCAAAATATATCACTTGCAAAAGAAGCATTCGAAATCTCAATTGAAACAACAGAGATAAAACGCAAAGCAAAAGAAAAAGCAATCACAACAAACCGCGACATAGAAGTTAAAAAAGCAGAAGACAGATATAAACCTAGACTCAGTGAAATCAGCCGGCTCTCCAAGAAAGAAATTAAAAAAGAAAAAGCTCGATTTAAAGCAGTTGCAAAAACTTTGGCATCTCGAGTTGAACAGGATGAGGCTGACGCACTACGAACTTTTGAAACAACAATGGCAGAACTCGACCTGCAAAAGGATACCGAACGGTCAAGGATACAAAAAGAGTTCACGCAAAGCATGGCGTCGATTCAGCATGACCATCATGACACAATGGAACGACTTACAAATCGATGGAATAAAGAACTTCAAGCTTTTCACGACGACTTCAACTCGCAAATAGAGACAAAATCCATTGAACATCCCCCGTGGGATACCGATTGGGCATCATGGAATCCAAACGTAGAGACAAGCACAATCATTCCAGTTGGCAACTTTGCCATCGACCTCGTAACTGTAGCTGGAATATTGCCTACAAGCGAAAACTTATCCCTTCCGATTGAATCAAGCTTGTCCCTCCCCGTAGGTTCTACGTTACCCGGAAATGCATCCATTCTTGTTTCCTCATCAGGAAAACAACGAGAGAGAAGCATTGCGATTGTTCAAAATGCAATCATGCGAATCCTCACTGCAATCCCTCCTGGCAAAGCAAAATTTACACTTATAGACCCCGTGAGTCTTGGGCAAAGTTTTGCAGGGGTAATGCATTTGGCAGATTACGAAGATTCGCAACTCCTTGACCGCGCGTGGACAGAGCCAAGACATATTGAAGCTCAACTTGCTCGCCTTACTGAGCATATGGAAACGGTTATCCAAAAATACTTGCGTAATGAATTTGAATCTATAGATGCGTACAACGAACAAGCAGGCGAAATTGCAGAACCATACCGTTTCTTAGTAATCGCAGACTTACCTAACAACTTTTCTGAACTCGCAGCCAAACGGCTCGCGAGTATTGTCACAAGTGGATCTCGGTGTGGAGTGTATGTCATAGTTCATCGCGATCTTTCTATTCCACTTCCGTCTGGCATTGATGAAGACACGCTGCAGCGCATTCCTTTTCGCATTGTTGAAGAAGACAATACATTCTGCATAGACGAAGATGAATTGCGAGAGTTACCACTCAATCTTGAATTGCCGCCAGATGAAAACACCACTACAGCCATAGTTAAAAAGGTTGGCGAAACTGCAGACAGTACGCACCGAGTTGAAGTTCCGTTTGGTGTCATCGCACCATCTAATGAAACTATGTGGTCACGCTCAACTTCTGAAAATATTGCGATTCCTTTGGGTCGATCTGGTGCAACAAAATTACAGAATCTCACGCTTGGTAAGGGCACTGCTCAACACGCACTTATTGCAGGCAAGACTGGCTCTGGCAAGTCCACCCTTCTACACGTACTAATCACAAACCTTGCACTTTGGTACAGCCCTGATGAAGTCGAATTTTATCTTGTCGACTTTAAGAAAGGCGTGGAATTCAAAATGTATGCAACTCACAAGTTGCCACATGCTCGAGTCGTTGCTGTTGAAAGTGACCGAGAGTTTGGCATAAGTGTACTACAACGAGTTGATGCAGAACTTAAACGCAGAGGTGAATTGTTCCGCGACGTTGGCGTGCAAGACATTGCAGGGTTCAGAGAAAAATCAAGCGAACGTATGCCTCGAATTTTACTTATCATCGATGAGTTTCAGGAGTTTTTCATTGACGATGACCGTGTTGCACAAGAAGCAAATCTTTTACTTGACCGACTTGTAAGGCAAGGTCGTGCATTTGGCATCCATGCAATCATGGGTTCACAAACCTTAGACGGCGCGTACACCCTTAGTCGATCAACGATGGGACAAATGGCTGTTCGGGTTGCATTGCAATGTTCAGAGCAAGACAGCTATATTATTCTCAACGAAGATAACGCTGCTGCTCGCCTACTTTCAAGACCAGGCGAAGCAATTTATAACGACGCCGCTGGAAACATTGAAGGCAACAGCCCTTTCCAAGTTGTGTGGATAACTGACAGTGAGCGAGAAGTTTTTCTTGAAAACCTTGCCACCCGAGACAATGGCACACCACGCGAGATGGTTGTCTACGAAGGAAACCAACCGGTTTATCTTCATGAAAATGCAAAGTTTAATAGTTTAGAAAAAGTATCAAAACCACTTTCTGCAAAGGCATGGCTTGGCGGCGCGATGGCAATAAAGGAAGACACCTCAGCAACGTTCCGAATGGCTTCAGCAAGTAATCTTCTCATTGTCGGGCAACAAGACGAGACAACGACGAATATGGTTGCCAGTTCATTACGTTCTCTTGATAAACAATATGCTCCCGAAGACGTTTCATTCATACTTCTGGATGGATCGCCGCAAGATCAATCCCACGCATCTATTCTTCCTGCTGCAATAGATGACATGATAAACAAACCAAAACTTGTTGGGGTGCGTGATATCCAAGAGGCAATGGCATCAATTGATTCAGAGTTACAAAAACGAATCGAAGTTGGAGCAACAGATGCTCCCGTCATCTACTTTATTGTAAATGCTTTGCACCGCTTTAGAGATCTTCGTCGTGATGAAGATGACTACGGTTTCTCGATGAACGACGAAGAAAAGGCAAAAACTCCAAGCCAAATTTTCACTGAGTTGCTCAAGGAGGGACCGACTCTTGGGATGCATGTGATTTGTTCAACGGACACTCTTGCAAACTTAAACCGCACGTTTGACCGACAGGCGCTAAGAGAGTTTGACATGCGGGTCTTGTTACAGATGGGTGCCAATGATTCAACCAATCTAATAGACATGCCAGATGCATCGCGACTTGGCATGCACCGCGCTCTGCTCTACAGCGAAGAAAGTGGTACAATTGAACCCTTCAGACCGTACGCCCCCGAAAGTTGACAAAGCCCCTCGGAAGTTGGCAAAGC